>JBAZLE010000023.1:0-16842 GCA_041650455.1 Thermoplasmatota archaeon
TGGAAGGTACCTTCATTTATTTCAATGAGGGTGTCCCTGATTTGAATAAGACAGCGAAATTTATCTTTGAAGGAGATGATATTCTCAAACTTACGTTTCTCTCACCAGAAGACGTTGAAGGTATAGTGATGACGTTACTGAGAAAAACAGAGGGATGATAAAAGAGTGTTTTGAACACTCATGTTCGATGATGCACAGATTCAATCAAGGTTTCTTTACGATTTTTTTCTCTTAGTGCCTTTTTTGTCATTCAGTCATCCCTTTCTGTTCCCGTTTATCAGACCTGTCTGGATGGTATTATCCGTAAAAAATATCCCCTTTTTTCATCTGCGAAGTCCGTTTGATCTCTCCTGACAGAATCTTAATCAACGGGGAATAAGGTGGAATCCGACCGTCTATGCATGTGTTTGCATTCAATACAGAGAAAATGACGATGATCAAAGCATCGTTCACAGACCAGCCGTCCACAGAGCTGACAGGTGTACATCGTCCCTGGGCGTCCACACATAGAACATAACCCAACTACGTCGTTCACCGGATGTCACCTCCCAAGTGCCACGAGTTTTTTCCGGAGCTGTTCCAGGGGCATTTCGGTGATCACCAGGGGCATGTTTTCCTTTTCCGCTAGCTGCACCGCGAGCGGGTCGATTCCCCCTGGTCGATGATAGACCACCAGCGAGGGTTTGACGGGATGGATTCGGATTGCGATCATCGGGCTGCGACCGAACTGGATGTTTGTGAAAATCAATGCCCGTTCTGTGCTCCATCCGTAGAGGTTCGGATAGTTCGACGCGGTCAAGGTCTTGATCGTCTCCACTCCGTTGATGAGGGTGAATCCTTTCACGGTCCGCTCGATGCTGATGCTGGGGGAGGTGACGACTCTTCCCTCGATTTCTTTGATGAGGGTCTGCATGGAAATCGCATAGGGGTATTCCATGATGTCAATGATGCCGTCCTGTGTCTTGACCATGAATTGATATTGCTGGATGACTTGGCCACCGTGTTTCTTTTCGTCGATCTCAAGGAATGCGTGGACGATTTTCTTCACGGAATGGATCCCGGGGGATTTACGTCGCCCGGATTCATAATCGCTAATCACGCTTTGGGCAAGCCCAAGGTAGCTGGCTAGCTCAGCCTGTGCTATGTTAAAAGTCGTTCGCCATTTCCGCAGGGTTTCCCCTGGTTTTGGGCTGAGGGTGATTTCTCCAGCGATTTTTTCTGCGAGTACTTCTTTCACTCCCATGGCTCTCAGAACCTACCATGACTGTCGATATGTATATCGACAATCTATTAATAAGTTTCCCTAGAAAAACCAGCATCAAAAAGAGGAAAAATGAGGGGAACTTAGGGTTCCCATCCGTATTTAAACACCCATTCGGTAAACTGCTCACCAGCGTCGGTATTGACCTCTACGTTGCCTGCATTGATCTCGTTTTTTCCATCATTGTCACAATCACCGATGCACACGACCGCCATCCAGCCAAACGTAGGAAGCACTGCTTCCTCGACATAGGTCGACCCGTTCCACTGCAAGACATACGTCAAACCGGCACCAGCAACCACCTCATTGAGTCCATCGTCATCGGTGTCACCGACATCGATTCCTTCAATGACCGGATCCCCCCCAGGCCAGGTTTTATCAAACTGTATTGGATACCCGGTCCCATTCCATTTAAAGATCGTGATCCGAGGGGAGTAATAGCTCAGCAGGATTTCTGCAGCCCCGTCATTGTCGCAGTCTTTACAGACAATACCAAACGGCCCACCCTGCCCATAGGTTTTGTAAATCTCCGTGGGAACAAACACCAGATTCTGGGCATCCCAATTCAAAACCACAACCTTATTCTCATACGCACAGACGATTTCGTTTTCTCCATCTTCGTCCACATCGCCAAGACCCGCCATATAGACGTAGCCATCGACCTCAGGGTCCTTCCATTCTGCGACTTTTTTCAGGAAGAGACCGTTCCAGCGAAACACGGTGATTTCAGCGACCGGGCTTGCTGAGCCCCATCCCATTGGGCCACCACTTAAGATGAGTTCGTTTTCCCCGTCATTGTCACAATCACCAATGAGACAATCCGCGCTTCCCCCGTTATTCTTAAAAATAAAGGGGTTCATCCCAATCATCCAATATTTGAACGCAAAGTATCGATAGACCGAAGTAAACCAGGTCGCCGCAATCTCGTTTTTCCCATCGTTGGTCACATCACCGATCGCCATCCCACCAGCATCGCAGTGGATGAACGGATAGAACGGCGGACGCAGCCCGCGAACCTGATCATAGGTCTGTGTCTTCTCATTCCATTTCATCACACGGATGATAGAATCCCTCCCGCTGATGAGCAGTTCGTTCAACCCGTCGTTATCACAGTCTCCAATCGGTTGTGGGCCTTGATAGCGAGCATCCGTCCAAGGGCTACTCCCATATTCCTTTATCCATTGGATTCCGTACCCGTTACTTGAGCTCTCCGTGGATATTGTTAGTGGTGATAACTGGTTTTGACTGTGAGCAGAAATGATTCCAACGCTGCTGAGTATTACCATTAAAACGACAATGAAACATGGATGTATCTTCTTCATATTATCCCTAGGTTATTTAAGTAGTACGCTGTTTATAAATATATCGCTCTTCAGAAGAAGGATATTCTTAGAGGAGGCTATCTATTGTATATGCAAAACCCCTTTTTTGGTTCCTCTCCTATAAATACCAGAATGATTCAACGATAGAATAAATTCTAAAGTTATCGATTAGGATGAGCTTATTATTACTAAGAAATAACGGAGTGCAGGAATATGAATTTTGATATTTTTTCATTTATTTGAAGCACGATATAAATGAAAATTAACAAGATTTTCAAATACTAATTTTTTACTCGACAGAGCAATATTCTGTGAATAATGTAACAAAAAACCATCTGCTTAAAGGTCATTAACCTTCATGTATGAGAAATATTTATATATATACCATATTTATGGAATAATATAATGGAGAGTATAATATGAAGAAATATCTCGGCATAGGAATTGCACTTGTTACCATACTTATAATGGGAAGTGCGTCGGCGATTGTATTTCAAACAAGCACTCTAAGTTCAGAAAAGAGTCTATTGGTTTTAGGGGAACTTGGTGGTGGTTGTGGTGGCGGATGTCATAACCACACGAACATGACTGAACTTACTGGTGTTCTGACCTATAATCAGTCTGTATTCAAAATCGGGACAACCGTTTTAAACTTCGGTGGGCCTTGCTATCTTAACACAACTTCACCCTACGATTTCGATGGTGATGGAACCATCGAGACACGCCTCAATGAAATACTAGGTCTGGTCGGTACTAGCATCACTGTAGAAGGAAATCTTCGATGTCAAAACACACGACTTATTGTCTTCTACATCAATGGACATGAATATCGAGATTGCACAAATAGTAAATATCGACCATAATCAACCATTTCTTTTTTTTCTTTTATTTATCATTTGATTCGTTTGAAAAATAATACTCTTCAAAATATATATTCTATAGAACGACTGTTTAATAAAGCGGAGAGGAGAGGCATTCGTAAGATATAATTAACCAATTGTTCGGCAATAGAATAAACTTTAAAGTTATAGCCGAAGGAAAGACTTATTTTCCATATGGGGACATGGAGTTAAAATACTTAATCATGCATTTTTATCTTTTCCAAACATTTAAATAGAATGGAATTATATTAATTCGAAATCTGTGCTGAAAAGGAGGAAAAAATGAAAAAGATGTCAGTGAGTATTTTTATTTGCGTGCTTATGGTTGCAACTGTTGTCTCTGCAGTTGGGACATCTGATGATTCCTTAAAAAATATAAAAATCAATACTTTTGAAAAACCATTTGATATCTGGCTGGTTAATAGGGAAATCACAGATTCTGAGATGATACCAATAGAGCCAAGTGTCCTGACAACTATGAATAGCCCTGTGGAGGTAATTGACCAACAACAATTAACACATTGTGCAAAAGGAGCTATGGTCTATCCCCCTATTTGGGTGGCTCAAGGGTTTACACCCACATTAGAGAGACTTACAAAGGTCACGGTCTATTTTTTCAAAAGCGGAATGCCTCCGAGCGGTGTTACCCTTACCGTACATATCCGAGCTTCTTTAACAGGCGGTAATTTGGCCACACTTTCAAAAGATGCAAGTGAAATTCCTACCTCCGGAGCATGGGTTGAGTTTGATCTTCCCGATATTACAGTTATCCCTGACAATACCTACTACCTCATTTGTCATACAAGCGGTGGTTCGATTTATGATAATTACTGCTGGTTACTTAATATTAACAATGTCTATCAGGGGGGCGCAGCATGGGAATCACCTGACTCTGGGGCGACGTGGTTTTTATTGGATTTCCCACCAGAATACCCAAACATAGATTTTTGTTTTATTACCTACGGATTAGATGAATCCCCTGATATACCAACGATTGATGGTCCCGCAAGTGGCAAGGCAGAGATAGCATATGATTACAACTTGAGTACAACAGACCCCGAAGGTCATAAGACGTACTATATTATTGATTGGGGGGATGATACAAATAGCGGGTGGATCGGACCCTATCCCTCAGGAGACGAAATAACCAAATCGCATACCTGGTCTAAAAAGGGAACCTACACAATCAAAACCAAGGCAAAAGATATCTATAATGCTGAAAGCGACTGGGCGACTCTGACTGTCACAATGCCTTGCTCGTATACTGTACCATTCTTCTCTCTCGGGGAAAGATTCTTCCAGCGATTCCCCAATGCGTTCCCAATATTACGACAGCTAATGGGATACTAAATCTCGTCTCTTTATCTTTCTCATTTGATTCGTGTAAGAAACATTAATTTTCTTAGAATATGTTCTATCGAACGAGAGTGTAAGAAAGCGGGGAAGCGGGGTATAAGCAAGAGATAATTAACCTATTGTTCGGCAATAGAATAAACTTTAAACCTTTTGTCTATTCCAGACCAATTAAGACCTATGACCGAATCAGCCATGCAGAAGGAATACGACTTAGAATTCTTCCATACCAATGGATATCAGCGGAAGAAATGCAAAGCATGCGGAGATTACTTTTGGACCCTGGACGCACAGACCGAATTCTGCGGGGATCAACCCTGCGTAAAATTTAGCTTCATAGGCAAATCACTGGCAAAAAAACCCTTAAGTCTCAAAGAAGTTCGAGAAGGGTTCCTTTCCTATTTCGAAAACCATGGTCACTCTCGGCTTCACTATCCTGAAACCGGACCGCGCTGCCCGGTGGTTGCCCGCTGGCGCTCCGACATCTACCTGACCATCGCCTCTATCGCAGATTTTCAACCCCATGTGACCTCAGGCATCGTCCCCCCACCAGCAAACCCGTTGGTGATCTCACAGCCCTGCATCCGACTCAATGACCTGGAGGAAGTCGGTAAGAGCGGTCGGCATCTGACCACCTTTGAGATGATGGGTCATCATGCGTTTAATAAAAACACCGACGAAGTCTACTGGAAAGAAGAGACCGTGGCGTACTGCGATGAGTTCTTCAAAACCAAAATCGGCATACCCCGGGAAGCGATTAACTACAAAGAACAGCTCTGGATTGGTGGAGGAAACGCAGGACCCTGTGTGGAAGTCCTCGCCGGTGGACTGGAGATCGCAACCCTGGTGTTCATGAACATGAAAGAAGATGAACACGGGCAGACCATCCTTGAAGGCAAACACTACGCACCAAATCCGTTGAATATCGTTGACACCGGGTACGGATTGGAACGGGTCGCCTGGTTTACAACGGGAACACCCACGGTGTATGAAACCGCATTTCCAAAAATGCTCTCCTTCCTTCTTGACGCGATCAAAACCCCTGCAGACATGGGAAGCGTCTACGCGCTCGCTGATCATACCAAATGCCTTTCTTTTATGCTTGGGGACGGCATCGTGCCTTCGAATGTAAAAGCAGGCTACCTCGCTCGGCTGATCATCCGCCGGTCACTTCGATTCATAGAAAAACTCCAGCTCGACTATAGCTTACGACGCCTCGTCGAAGAACAACTCGGGTATCTCGCAAGCGAGTTTCCCTCCCTGAAGAAACGAGAAGATCAAATAGGTGAGATCCTCGACATCGAGACGAAACGCTTCACCGACACACTCTCCAAAGGAGAAGGACTCATCAGAAGGATCTTAAAGGAAAAACAAACCATTGACCCTGCTGCCCTCATCATGCTGTATGATACGCATGGGATGCCACCGGAGATCGTGCAGAACATCGCGCAAAAAGAACACATCACGGTCACGATCCCACCGAATTTTGATTCCATGATCGCCGAGCTACACTCTCATGAAAAAGAAGAGGAAGAAACCCAGGACATCCACACGGATCTCCCCCAGACGCACCCGCTCTACTACGATGATCATTACACCAAAGAATTCGATGCAACGATCCTGTGGAAACAAACCACTCCACGGGGAACCGCCGTGATCCTTGACACGACCGCCTTCTACCCTGAAGGCGGCGGACAACCCGCAGATAAAGGAGCACTATATGTGAATGGGACTTCCATCGAAGTCCTCCATGTTGAGAAAGCAGCGAATGCGATCATCCACCTCCTCGCGTCACCCGCTAATATCGGAACAAAAGTCCATGGGAAAATAGACTGGGATCATCGCTACACCCTCATGAAACATCACACCGGCACCCATGTCGTCAACGGTGCGCTCCGGAAACTATACGGAGAACATATCTGGCAGGCGGGTTCTCAACTCGCCATAAACGAAGCACGCTTTGATTTCGCCCATTACAAGCCGATCGCCGAGGGTGACATTCCGAAAATCGAACAGGTCGCCAACGAGTTCATCCAACAAGCAGTCCCCGTAGAAAAAAAGGTCATGAAACGGAACGACGCAGAACGAGCCCATGGGTTCCGATTGTACCAAGGAGGTGTTCCCCCAGGGAACCTCATCCGAGTGCTGAACATCCCTGGTGTTGACGTTGAAGCCTGCGGGGGGACCCATCTGAATAACACCAAGGAAATCGAGAAAGTCCGCATCCTGAAAACCGAACGGATCGCGGATGGGGTGAATCGAATCACCTTTGCCGCAGGGAAGATGGCAGATGCCTACCAGCAGGAAGAAACCCTGCTTTATCGTCGCGTCATCGACCTGCTCTCCTCAGCCTATACCATCACGGAGCATCAGCAGGTCACCGAACAGCTCCGTGAAATCGAAAAATTCTTCTCTGTCTCCGCAGGTCAGCTGGAAAAAACACTCCAACGATTCCTCCATGAGACAAACAAAAACGAGAAGACCACCGTCCCTAGTCTTGTTGATGCCTGCACGCATTTATTCAATGAATGGAAGAACACTCAGAAACAAAAGAAAATGGTCTCAACAGATCTCGTTGAACAGTTCATCCGTGAAGCAGAGCAGATTCCTGGAACCTCCCTACGAGTCATCACGGGAATTGGGGATTCGGATGCGATCACCCTTGCCGGGGCCATCATCAAGGAACCCGGATACATCGTCCACATCTATGATGGCAAAAAACTCGTCTCTGCCGCCTCCGAAGACGTCGCAATCGACCTTCGACCACTCGCCGCTGAACTTGGGAAACTCCTAGGGGGGAGTGGAGGGGGAAAACCTAAACTTACCCAATGCGGTGGACCACACAAAGAGAACATCCCTCAGGCACTACAGATTGCAAAAGAACGTACTATGCAGATACTAAAAAAAGAATGATAGAAAAACTTTTTTTTTTAGAGCGGTTTCCACATTGAGACGGCGATGACAATAACCGCAGTCGCAATACAGGCAAAAATGACAAACCATGGTGGTATCTTAATCGCGGTTTTTTCCTCTGCATCGAAGTACCGGATTAACCCGGCTCCAGAGTGAAAGCCTTCTCCTTTTTTCTCTTGTGCCATAGAATCACGTCGAAGTACAGCATATCCTTATAGTATTTGAGGTTTACGATGCTTTTTTTACTGGTTTCCGAGAAAAAGAGCAAACATCTAAATATCGTAGGATGATACCTAATTTTGAGGATGGTACTGATATGAAAGAAACAGATTCTCTTATCAAAAAAGCCTTAAAGTTCAAAGAGAGCGGACTTTCTGATTACGAAATCGCAGAGGAACTGAATGTTTCAAAGGAAACAGCAGCATGGCTTCTGACCCGGGGAAAGGAGAAAAAACCAGAAGGTGAACTCAAGGTCGGATGGCGTTCCATTGGTGTGTCTCCCACCCGTCTTGGCTCGATCTCCTATGCCTTATCTGATATCATCCTGGAAGAAATGGAAAAAAAAGAAACAGATGTCGATGTCGTTGTCGGTATCGCGATCAACGGGATCCCTTTCGCAACCTATATTGCTGAAGAGCTTGGGCTTGACCTTGCGGTGTTTCGACCTCATCATGAAAAAACTGGTGCGTTCTGCTCGAACTACGCGACCATCGCGAACAAAAACGTCGTGATTGTTGATGATGTCGTCGGAAGCGGTGAGACATTAAAGAGCGCGATTAAAGCAATCAAAGCAGAGAAGGGAACCCCGGTCTTATGCGTCTGTCTGCTGAATAAACGATCGGTGAACGATGTCGGTGGTGTGCCACTCCGGTCATTGATTCGGGCACGGGCGCTCTAACCTTATAATCCTTGGGAGATTTCCTGATGCATTGGGCAGATGTTTTAGCAGAAGAACTACTCAAAAAGCAGACGAAACATGTACTAGCGACCGGCATTACTCCGTCAGGGCCGATTCATATCGGGAACATGCGGGAGATCCTGACGACGGATGCGGTCTACCGCTGTCTTATTGAAAAAGGCGGGGATGCGGAGTTCATTTACATCTGCGATGATTATGACCCGTTACGGAAGGTGTACCCTCATCTGCCCTCGTCCTATCAACAGTACGTCGGCAAACCCCTCTCTGAGATCCCCTGTCCCTGTGGTCAGCATACCAGTTACGCGGATCATTACCTGGCCTCATTTTTAGGCTCCTTGCATACCATCGGGGTAAACCCACGGGTGTACCGCGCCAGTGAGATGTACAACAAGGGAGAGTATACCGAGTCGATCCAGATCGCGTTAGAGAACACCACGAAGATCCGGTTGATTCTGGAGACGCTCTCTGGTCGGAAGCTGCCGAAAGACTGGTTGCCCTATAACGTGAAATGTGAGACCTGTGGTCGTCTGTCCACGACCCATCCCAGCATGTACGAGTATCCGAATGTAGAGTACAGCTGTGACTGCGGACATGACGGTGAGGTGGACATCCGGAAGGGTGGCCAAGGAAAACTCCCCTGGCGGGTGGACTGGCCAGCACGCTGGAGAATGCTGGGGGTCACCTTCGAACCCTGCGGGAAAGACCACGCAACCGTCGGCGGCACCCGAGAGACCGGGGCGAAGATCTCCGAGGAAGTCTATCACTATCCTCCCCCAGGGGAGCTCGTCTACGAGTTCATCCTGCTGAAAGGCATGGGTGCGATGCATAGCTCGAAAGGTACCGCGATCAGCGGCGAGGAGATGCTTCAGATGACTCCTCCGGAGGTCCTCCGGTTCTTGATCATGAGGAACCAACCGAACCGACACATTGTGTTTGACTCGGGACTGGGGTTACTGACGCTCGTGGACGAATACGATACCGAGGAAGAGGTGTATTTCGGCAAAGAAGCGGAACTTAAGGGGATGAAGGAATTCAAGAAAATCTATGAGTTATCCCAACCGTATCAGATCCCCAAGACCATGCCGCTGCATCTTCCCTATCGGCACCTGGTGACGTTAAACCAGATAGCACACACCTGGCCGGAGATACAAGAGATCCTGATACGGACCGGGCAGCTGCCAAAGAACCTGCGGAAAGAAGACGAAGACCACCTCCGGCAACGAGCCCAGCATGTTCGGTATTGGCTGGAGAACTTTGCACCCGAGGAGGTCAAATTCCAAGTCAAAGAGACCCTTCCACCCATCACCCTCACCCAGGAACAAAAAACAATTCTCTCCCTGTTTAAGGAGAAGATCCCTGCTCTCGCCTGGGACCCGGAAGCGATCCATAACGCGATCTATGAGACCTCTACACAAACGAACATTCCGATTAAGACAGCGTTTAGCGCAATCTACCAGATCATCCTAGGCCAGGAGAAAGGACCGCGTGCGGGGTTTTTTTTATCAAACCTTCCGAAACAGTTTGTTCTCACCCGGGTGACAGAAGCAGTTAAATAACACTGCCTCCCTTCGCGTTTTTATCATGAACATCTATGTGGAGACCCATGGGTGTACCGCAAACAAAAGCGATGAACGGCTGCTCATCGGTCTTGTACAACACCAGGGACATCAGATTGTCAAGAGCATCGCCGAGGCAGATGTGCTGGTTCTCCTCACCTGCACGGTCATTGGAACGACCGAACAACGGATGCTGTCACGGTTGAAAATGTTTCATAAAACACAGAAGAAGATTATCGTTTCTGGTTGTATGCCTGCCGTGCAAGCAGACCTCATCACCGCTGTCGCTCCCCATGCATGCTTCCTTCCGCTTCACCACATACAGTACATCAATGATATCGTTAAGGGAAACGAACCTGCGTTCATTGAAATGAAAAAAACAGCGCTCCCGAGATCGTATGAGAGCATCATCACCCCTATTATGATTGCAGAGGGATGCTCGCGTTCGTGTTCTTATTGTATCACTCGTTTCGCACGAGGGCCGTTACGGAGTTTTCCTCCCTCAGAGCTTCTTGCAGATGTTCACGACGCGTTACAACAGGGCTGCAAGGAAATCCAGCTCACCGCACAAGACACCGCATCCTACGGTCTTGACATCGGAACACATCTTGGGGTATTACTCACTTCGATAACCACCATCGATGCACCATTCCGCATACGGGTGGGGATGATGAACCCGGCAACGATACAAAAGAACCTTACCTCAATCATGACTGCCTATCAGCATCCGCGCATCTATAACTTCCTCCATGTCCCGATTCAGTCAGGTGATAATGACATTTTACAGAAAATGAACCGAGGATACACAGCAAAGGATTTCATAGACCTAGTCCATCGATTCAGAACAACGATTCCAACCCTGACGCTCTCTACGGATGTGATCATTGGGTTTCCCTCAGAAACGGAGGAACAATTCAATCATACGATACAAGTATTAACAGACGTGAAACCAGACATCGTCAATATCACCAAGTTTTCTGCCCGACCACTTACCCCAGCAAAGAAAATGAAAGGACGCATCCCTACTCATATCGTCAAAGAACGATCACGACACCTCACCGAGGTTGGCTCGAAGTTGTCCCTTCAAAACAATATGAAACACCTTCGTAAAACCTATACAACACTAGTGACCGAAAAAGGAAAAAACAACACAGTCACAGGGCGAACAGACAGCTACAAACAAGTGGTTCTGTCCGACCCCGTGAAGCTAGGAACGTTTGTTGACGTCGAAATACTTGATGCAACCCCCTCCTATCTTTTCGGAAAACTTATATAATGTTCACCTGTTTGTCGGATGCGTGGTTTGGAGATGATCCGAGTAGCGATTAACGGTTTTGGAAGAATCGGAAGAAATGTGTTACGATCAGCACTGCAGCATTCCCAGTACGGGAAGAAATTCGAAATAATCGCCATCAACGATCTCGGGAACACAGAGATCCTCGCCCATCTCCTGAAATACGATTCGATTTATGGGCGGTTCTGCGGCGATGTAGCCGCAAAACCCGAAGGTGTCGAAGTCAACGGGCACCTCATCGCCTTCTTCTCCGAAGTCAACCCCTCAAACCTCCCCTGGGGAAAACTCGAGACCGATGTGGTCATTGAATCCACCGGTGTCTTCCGCACCAGAGAAGGCGCAGGCAAACATTTAGAGGCAGGAGCAAAGAAAGTCATTATCTCCGCACCCGGCAAAGACCCGGACCTCACGGTCGTCTTAGGGGTCAACGAAAAGACATACGATCCCAGTAAACATCACATCATCTCCATGGCATCCTGTACCACCAACAGCCTTGCCCCACCCGTGAAGGTGTTGCATGAAACATTCGGTGTGGAACAAGGCTTCATGACCACCGTGCATTCCTATACTGGCGATCAGCGGATCCTGGATTTTCCTCATAAGGACCTGCGACGCGCCCGGGCTGCCGCGGTCTCCATCATCCCGACCTCCACCGGAGCAGCAAAAGCAGTCTCCTTGGTCATCCCAGAACTGAAAGGAAAAATCGACGGCATCGCACTGCGGGTCCCCACACCGGATGGCTCCATAACAGATTTCGCATGCGTGCTGAAGAACCCTGCGACCACCCAAGAGATCAACGCCGCCTTCAAACAAGCCGCACAGACCACCTTACAGGGCATCCTGCAATACACCGAAGAACCCCTGGTGTCTGTTGATGTCGTAGGCAACCCCCACTCCGCGATTATCGATGGATTACTGACCAAGGTCATCGGGGAAAAAGGAACCCTTGCGAAGATCTTCTCCTGGTATGATAACGAATGGGGATACTCCTGCCGGATCGTCGATCTCATCAACTACATTTTCAACGAACGCCTCGTCCCCATCGAGACGTATAAAAACTAACGACACGATGCAGCAGCACCTCATTTTTTTTCTCTCTAACAGCAAGAAACTATATCTTTAAATAAAAAATACCTGATATAGGGTCCAAGAGGAGGTTTTACCCAATGAAAGAATACAACACGTTAGATGATTTTCAAGTCGAAAACAAAACCGTTCTACTCCGAGTGGATTTTAACATGCCCTTAGATAAAAAAACACTCACGATCACCGATGACACCAGAATCAGGCTTGCGCTTCCCACCATTCAGGAACTCGTAGCGAAAAAGGCAAAAACCGTGATACTCGCCCATCAAGGAAAACAAGGAAGCTGGGATTTCATCTCCCTGCAGAACCATGCAGAAACACTCCAGAAACTCCTGGGAACACCGGTCAGGTTTGTTGATGATATCTACGGGGAAAAAGCGACCCGGGCGATTCAAACCATGACGCCAGGAAGCGTAGTGTTCCTGGATAACGTCCGAAAATATCCAGCGGAAACCGAGAAGAAAAAACCACAGGAACACGCGCAATCCGAGCTGGTGCAACAGCTTTCCAGGCTGGCTGATTTCTATGTCAACGACGCGTTTGCCGCTGCACACCGAGCCCAATGCTCGCTTACCGGGTTTACCGCCGTCCTGCCCTCCGCGGCAGGCAGGCTGCTGGAAAAGGAGCTCACCTCGCTTGAAAAAGTCGTACAGAACCCAGAAAAACCAAGCGTGTTTCTCTTCGGGGGAGCGAAATTTGCTGATGGCATCGCCACGATCGATCGGTTGTTGACCAATACCACCGCTGATCATGTGCTTCTCACGGGACTGACCGCGAACGCGTTTCTGAAGGCCAACGGCGTCAACCTTGGCGAAAAGAACGAAGCCGCGTTCGGCGAGGAAGGCACACCAGAAATTTTCTCAGAAATCAAAAAAGTGTATAAGAAATTTGAGAAACGCATTCATCTCCCGGTTGATTTCGCAGTGGAGCAACACGGCAAAAGAACAGAACTGGCGGTAGAAGAACCTGTTTGATATCGGGGAAGTGACGATTCAGAACTACAAAAAACTGCTAGCCCCAGCAAAGACGATTTTTATCTCTGGGCCTTGTGGTGTGTTTGAGAACCCTTTGTTCCGGAAAGGAACTGAGGAAATCTTCAAGTACATTACCCAGTCCAAAGCGTTCTCTATCGCAGGTGGTGGGCATACCGTTGCTGCCATTGAACAGATGAACCTTCGAGAGAAGATCTCCCACATCAGCACGGGTGGAGGTGCGTTGGAGAAATTTATGATGGGGGAGAAACTTGCTGTGGTCGAGGCACTCAAGGAAGCAAAGCAACGCCAGCTCATCCAGGTGAAATAAAAAAAACATCAAAGCAAACAATCAAATACTCTTTCTTTTTACCTTTTTTCCATCTAAGGGCTGATAGATCAGCGGAAGATCGCCGCCTTCGCAAGGCGGAGGCCGCGGGTTCAAATCCCGCTCAGTCCATCCCCCATTTTCCAGGGAACATCCCCAATACAAACCTTTTTTAATTTTCACTCGTTGGCCTGCTATCATAGTGTAGTAGAACAAACGGTGCAACCATGCCAAAACAAAGTAAAACCCAACTGATAGATGATGAACAAAAGATCCTGGAACTGCTCGAGGCAGATGCACAAGCAAGTATTGATGTCATCGCAAAGAACTGTGGTTTTTCACGACAGAAAGTCTGGCGTATCATCAAAAGACTTGAGGAAGAAAAACGCATCTGGGGATACACGGTTATTTATGAACATGAGCCATCGCATTTAAGACATTTCACGATGCTTATGAAACGAACCACGATCCCCCTTGACCAAAAAGTGTACCAGGAGATGCTGACGACCCGGCTTGATGATCTTCTCCCGGATTCTGTTATTAAGATGGAGAACATCGAGTACGTCCATGGGTCGTATGACGGGGTCTTTACCTTTTTTGCACCAGACCTGATCACCGCAAAAAAATTCTGTGACCGATTTTGCCAGCGGTTTAACCGGTTTGTTGCTGGCGTTGAGCTTTTAGAAGGGATCTTTTACGTCAGAAATCAGACGTTACGAAACCCAAACCTTAAAAAATTAATCTCCTACCTCTAACGATCTCTGCTCCTTTTCAAAGGATGTTTTCAAAAAAAGGAATGCAGACAGTGCGCCACGACAACTTGTATCCTTATTTAAAACTTCGGGTGTTTCCAGCGCAAATAATATATGTAAGGTTTATATATGATAATTATATACCGTGAGGTTACCTCAACTAATAACCTCATAAATATACTGTCCCGGATTTTTCCGGTCGGCCTCTGAGAGTATGTCATCGCGACATTCGATGAGGAGGCCATTTCGAATCTGGGCAACAAAATGGACGTGGAGGTTCAAGAAAATCAAGATGTTCAGAGGTAGACGTCTTGCGCACTCTTGAATCTGACGATCGACGTGTTGGTGATATTTAGTTCATCCACCAATTCATAATAACTAATAATAGTGTGCAGATTCTGGTTGATCCTGCCAGAGGTCACTGCTATTGGGATTCGACTAAGCCATGCGAGTCGTGAGGGTTCGGCCCTCGGCAGACGGCTCAGTAACACGTAGATAATTTGCCCTTAGGTGGAGGATACCCTCGGAAAACTGAGAATAATACTCCATAGATCTAGATTGCTGGAATGCTTTTAGATCAAAAGATTTATCGCCTAAGGATAAGTCTGCGGACTATCAGGTTGTAGTCAGGGTAACTACCTGACTAGCCTACGACGGATACGGGTTGTGAGAGCACTAGCCCGGAGATGATATCTGAGACACGATATCAGGCCCTACGGGGCGCAGCAGGCGCGAAAACTTCGCACTGTGCGAAAGCACGACGAGGGAATCCCAAGTGCTGGCTCGTAAGAGTCAGCTGTTTCTCTGTCTAAAAAACAGAGAGAGTAAGGGCTGGGTAAGACGGGTGCCAGCCGCCGCGGTAATACCTGCAGCCCAAGTGGTGGCCGCTATTATTGGGCCTAAAACGTCCGTAGCCGGTTCTATAAATGCCTGGGTAAATCGTACGGCTTAACCGTACGAATTCCGGGTAGACTGTTTAACTTGGGACCGGGAGAGGCTAGAGGTACTCCTGGGGTAGAGGTGAAATTCTGTAATCCTAGGGGGACCACCAGTGGCGAAGGCGTCTAGCTAGAACGGGTCTGACGGTGAGGGACGAAGCCCTGGGGAGCAAACGGGATTAGATACCCCGGTAGTCCAGGGTGTAAACGCTGCTCGCTTGATGTTAGTCGGGCTCCGAGCCCAACTAGTGTCGGAGAGAAGTTGTTAAGCGAGCTGCCTGGGAAGTACGGTCGCAAGACTGAAACTTAAAGGAATTGGCGGGGGAGCACCGCAACGGGTGGAGCGTGCGGTTTAATTGGATTCAACGCCGGAAAACTCACCGGGGGCGACGGTTATATGAAGGCCAGGCTGATGACCTTGCCTGATTTTCCGAGAGGTGGTGCATGGCCGTCGTCAGTTCGTACCGTGAGGCGTTCTGTTAAGTCAGACAACGAACGAGACCCTCATCTTTAGTTGCTACTGGTAAGTTCGCTTACTAGGCACACTAGAGAAACCGCTGGCGATAAGTCAGAGGAAGGCGAGGGCAACGGTAGGTCAGTATGCCCTGAATCCCCCGGGCTACACGCGCGCTACAAAGGCTAGGACAATGGGTTTCGACACCGAAAGGTGAAGGTAATCCCGAAACCTAGTCATAGTTCGGATTGAGGGTTGTAACTCACCCTCATGAAGTTGGAATCCGTAGTAATCGCGGATCAACATTCCGCGGTGAATATGCCCCTGCTCCTTGCACACACCGCCCGTCAAGCCATGCGAATTGGGTCTGAGTGAGGATGCAGCTTGTTGCTGCGTTCGAACTTAAGCTTAGTAAGCGGGGCTAAGTCGTAACAAGGTATCCGTAGGGGAACCTGCGGATGGATCACCTCCTACGATTAACATTGATGGGTGAATTAAACACTACAATCACGTCGATCAAAAAGTATATTAATGGTTATCGAATTTGCTCGGTCCTTACCCTCACTGAGTATGTAAGGGCCGGTAGATCAGCGGAAGATCGCCTGCTTTGCAAGCAGGAGGCCATGGGTTCAAATCCCATCCGGTCCATTCCGATTTTCCCATTTCAAAAATATCAAAACACGCCATCTAATTTGTTGGTAAATTGGATGGTAAGGACGTAGACCCAATCTTCGCAGATGCGGTTGATGATCGTCCCATTGCGAATTCCATGCAATGGATTGCATACGCAACCTGGACGTAAATTGAGCCAGTG
>JBAZLE010000024.1:0-16737 GCA_041650455.1 Thermoplasmatota archaeon
ATAGCCTAAGGCAGCCATCTTACTTTGATAATCCTGTTCGATGCCATTATCACCGATTGCTACCGTTCCTCGCTGATTATCAAGATAATGCGTATCAGTCGTATAGGCGCTTATTTCGGCTGCGGTTGGTGCGTTTGACACCGGCACTGGGTTCCCGTACTCATATAAATATGAATTTTCCAAGGCATAGGAAACATTCACTGGATAACATCGTTCCCCGTCGACAAAATATAAAATGGGAGCATATTGTTCTGCGAGCTGTTGGTCCGCTGCAGATGCAATGCTTGTAAAGATACTTCCAGTGATGAATATTCCAATAAAAAATACACCAATGATGATTGTTTTCTTCATACACCTCCACCTCAAAGGAGATAGCATTCTCGTTATATAATCCTTCGTAAAAAACCAGTCGGAGTACTGATTATTTTTATACGTTTAAATACTCTTTTTTCGTTTTTCATTATTAAGTCTTAATCATTACTATATTATTATAAAATATTTATTAAGGAATGACGAAAGTTAAAATTATTAAGGTTCGCCCAATAGTAACCTTTATTAGGCTTCACTCCATATGAGTCTCCTGTAAAGCTACCCTAGGAGAATGGGATACAAAACTCTGACATAAAACAACCGGAACTAGTGTAGACTTTGTCACGACGTGATCCCCATGAAAGACAACAAAACCATACTGGAAAGCTCCTATGATTCTGACAAAATCCAAGTCCTCGAAGGACTCGAATCCGTCCGAAAAAACCCAGGGATGTACATCGGAAGTACTGATGTACGAGGGTTACATCACCTTATCTATGAAGTCGTTGACAACTCCGTCGACGAAGCACTCGCTGGATACTGCACCAACGTCAAAGTAACCCTCCATAGAAACGGGGCGGCATCGGTTGCGGACAACGGCCGAGGAATCCCCGTTGATATCCATGAAAAATACAAAAAACCAGGGGTGGAACTGGTTCTGACCACCCTGTACTCCGGCGGGAAGTTCGACGGACAAGCCTACAAAGTCTCCGGAGGGCTCCACGGTGTTGGTGTCTCTTGCGTTAACGCCCTCTCCAAATGGCTGGAAATAAAGGTCAGAAGAAACGGAAAAGAACACCATCAGCGATATGAACAAGGAAAAACCACCACAGCACTAAAAGTCATAGGAAAAGCAAAAGACACAGGTACAACAGTCACCTTTCTCCCAGACAAAGACATTTTTGAGACGACCGAATTTGATTATGATACCATCCAAACCCGCTTACGAGAGATGGCGTTTCTCAACGCGGGCTTACAAATAGAGATCACCGATGAACGGACCGACAAACATGAGGTGTTCCGCTATGACGGCGGCGTCAGCGAATTTGTTCTTCATATCAATAAAAATAAGACACCACTCCACCCAAAGCCAATCTATCTCCAGGGAGAGAAAGAATCCGTGCAAGTCGAAATCGCCTTACAATACACCGATGGGTACACTGAGAACATCTTCACGTTTGCCAACAACATCAACACCATGGAGGGAGGGACCCACCTCATTGGGTTTAAGGGTGCATTAACCAGGGTATTAAACGATTACGGGCGGAAAAATAAACTCTTCGACGAAAGCTTCAGTTTAAGCGGCGAGGATTCCAGGGAAGGACTCACGACGATCATCTCCGTAAAAGTCAGAAAACCACAGTTCGAAGGCCAAACCAAATCAAAGCTGGGGAACTCCGAAGTAAAAGGAATCGTGGAAAGTGTTGCCTATGAGAAACTCTCAGAGTTTTTTGAGGAGAACCCACCCGTTGCCCATACGATCATTGAAAAAGCGGTTCTCTCCAACAAAGCTCGGGACGCTGCACGTAAAGCACGCGAACTGACACGGCGGAAAGGATTACTTGAATCCTCCGCACTCCCAGGCAAACTGGCAGATTGCTCCAGCAAAGACCCCAGCCAATCCGAAATCTACCTTGTGGAGGGCAACAGTGCCGGTGGTAGTGCGAAGATGGCTCGTGACAAGGAGTTCCAAGCGATTCTTCCTTTAAGGGGAAAAATCCTCAACGTCGAGAAAGCACGGATGGATAAAATCCTGAAAAGCGAAGAAATCCTCCATTTGATCACCGCGATTGGCACCGGTATCGCAGAGGAGTTCAACATCGAGAACGCTCGGTACCATCGGATCATTCTCATGACCGATGCCGACGTCGACGGGGAACATATCCGAACATTGCTTCTTACTTTCTTCTTCCGCTACATGCGGCCACTCATCGAGAGAGGTTTTCTCTATATCGCACAGCCACCGCTGTACAAACTGACAAGGGGAAAGACGATAGAATACGCCTATTCGGAACAAGAACGAACACAGAAGGTAAAACAACTCGGGGCAACCGGACTGAGTATCCAGCGGTATAAAGGATTAGGGGAGATGAACCCACATCAACTCTGGGAAACCACGATGGACCCTGAGAGTCGGATGATGATGCAGGTCACCATTGAAAACGCTGTCGAAGCAGATGAGCTCTTTACGATTCTCATGGGTGAGGCAGTTGAGCCAAGAAAAGTCTTTATTGAAACACATGCAAAAGATGTGATAAACCTCGATATTTAAGGTGATGAAAGATGACAGAAATATCTAAGAAAAACGACCAACCACGCGATATCAACGAAGAGATGAAACGCGCGTTTATTGACTATTCCATGAGCGTCATTACGAGTCGGGCACTACCTGATGTACGAGATGGCCTCAAACCTGTTCACCGACGAATCCTTTATGCAATGAACGATATGGGTCTAACGTATAACAAACCATATAAGAAATCTGCACGTGTTGTTGGGGAATGCTTTGTTGAAAATACAAAGATTTTAACTGAACGAGGCCTCACAGATATTAAAGATGTCAAAAGAGGAGACAGGGTATATACTCAAGATGGTATTGAAAAAGTAAAAGAGTTATATATAATGCCCAAGAAGGAGTTAGTAAAAGTCACTCTTGAGAACGGGCTAGAAAATAGTGTGACAAAATCCCAAAAATTCAAGGTATTAACAAACGATTTGACGTTCGAATGGAAAGAAGCAAAAGAGCTGACACCTCAAGATTTTGTTGTAATAAAATATGATTATCCGAAATTTCAAAATTTTGTCAAGTTAAAAAAATTAAAGAATCATTTATTGTATTTAAACGAAAATATCGGGTATCTCTTAGGTATTTTTCTTGCAGATGGTTGGATATCAGAGGACTATGGGCGGAAAAAACATTCAAGAATCTGTTTTTATGGGGGGACAGATAAGGAAATCGCACAAAAAGTCGTCGACCTTGTGAAAAAAGAGTTTGGGTATATACCAACAATTGAGGAAAAAACCTATAAGACGAAAACAAAGGAAAAACGTTGTATTTATTCAGTGAGAATTCACAAAAAGGACATCAATGATTTTTTTGTTAATACATTTTGTTTAAAGAAGATGAAGGCATTGACAAAAAAAATCCCCCACCAGATTTTAAAGTCACCTCCGGGCGTAGTGTTCACTTTCGTATCTGGTTTAATTGAGGGGGATGGTTCCGTACACAAGGAAAGAAATACGATTCATTATGGTTCCGTATCTGAAGAGATGATAAATCAACTCATGCTTCTTTTACAACACCACGGGATTTTTAGTTCAAAGCATTCTTCGAAAGAAGGAAAGACACATTATATTGAGGATAGGAAGATACCCGATCGTCACCTGTTTTTTAATCTGGAAATTCATGGGAGCAATGCAGTCGAACTGGCAAAACAGTTAACCATGGCAACACCAAGGAAAAACATCGTTCTTCAGAGAATCGCACATGAAGAAGTCAGTAAAAGAGACGCCTGGTCAAAATACGATATTATCCCATATTCCGGTGAGAGAATCTTCAGAGACCTCAGTGATCACCATCTTGGTGGTGGTTGGTATGAAGATATGAATAGAGCGAAATTCAGAGAGGGCATCACCTATCCTTCAGGAAGTAAAATACGGTATGCAAAAGATTTGAAATCAAAACAATTGCATCTCACACAAATACTTCAATGGGGAATTCATGAGAAGTTACAGAGGATTGGATCAAATGTCAACGAGTTCCTTGACTATGTTCTGAAAGAGAAACTACGTTTTATTCGAGTCCGTTCCGTTGAACCAATTGATGAACAGGTGACCTATGACATCGAAGTAGAGAATGATCATGAGTTTATCGCCAATGGCATGGTTTCACATAATTGTCTTGGAAAATATCATCCACATGGTGACCAAGCAGTCTATGATTCTATGGTTCGTATGGCACAGGATTTTTCATTGCGGTATCCTCTCATCGATGGACAAGGTAATTGGGGTTCAATCGATGGGGATTCCGCAGCGGCACTACGATACACAGAAACACGTATGGCAAAAATAACGAATCTTATGCTGCAGGACATTGAAAAAGAAACGGTCGAATGGCGAGATAATTTTGACGGTTCGTTAAAAGAACCTGAGGTACTCCCCGCGATTTTACCGAATCTTTTAGTGAACGGGTCTTCAGGGATTGCAGTTGGTATGGCCACCAACATGGCCCCACACAATCTCTCTGAGGTGGTTGACGGCATCATCCGGATGATCGACACCCCGGAGATCACCATCGCAGAACTTATGGATATCATAAAAGGACCTGATTTCCCCACCGGCGGAATCATCTATGGCCGCGGAGGTATCCTCTCAGCATATACCACAGGACGCGGGGCGCTCGTTGTCCGTGCAAAAACATCCATTGAGGAAGGGGAACAGAAGAACCGCATCATTGTCCATGAACTCCCCTACCAGGTCAACAAATCCGTGTTATTGCAGAATATCGCAGAACTGGTCAAAGAAAAGAAACTCGAAGGCATCTCAGATCTCCGTGACGAGAGCGATCGCAAAGGCATGCGGATTGTCATCGAGTTAAAACGAGACGCAATCGACGACGTGGTGCTCAACCAATTATTCGAGCACACCGAGCTTCAATCCTCCTTTGGAGTGCTCAACCTCGCAATCGTTAAAGGGGAACCAAAGATCCTGATGTTAAAAGAGATCCTCCAGCAGTACATCGAATACCGCGTCGAAGTCATCACCCGACGCACCACTTATGATCTGAAGAAAGCAAAAGAGAAGATCCATATCCTGGAAGGGTTGATGATCGCGTTGCGGAACATCGATGAGGTCATCAGGATCATCCGACAGAGTAAAGAGATAGAGGAAGCAAAAAACCGTCTGATGAAACGATTCAATCTCTCAGAGATCCAGGCGAAATCCATCCTGGATATGCGGTTACAAAAACTCGTCGGCATGGAAATCGCAGCAGTGGAAAAGGAATACAATGAAACCAAGGCACTCATCGAACAGCTCGAATCGCTTCTTGCGGATCATCAGAAGATCCTTGCAGAAATCAAACGAGAGCTTTTAGAGATCAAAGAGAAGTTCGGTGACTCCAGACGCACGCAGATCATCGAAGGAGACGCCGGTATCGACATCGAAGACCTCATCCCACAACAGGAGGTCGTCGTCACCATCACAAAGGACGGGTACATCAAACGCATCCCGACCGAGACCTACCGCACACAGCATCGCGGTGGAAAAGGCCTCATCGGCGTCAGACCTAAGGAAGAGGATTTCGTGGTTGACACCTTCATCACCAGCACCCATGACTACTTGATGTTCTTCACCAACCATGGGCGCGTCTACTGGTTGAAAGCCTACAAGATCCCTGAGGGGGACCGCTACGCGAAAGGCAAAGCCATCATCAACCTGCTCCCACGGCTTGAGGAAGGCGAGAAGATTGAGACCGCAGTACCCATCCATGAGTTTGATGACACGCATTACCTGATTTTTACAACAAAAAAAGGCACCATCAAAAAAACTGTGCTGTCCGCCTATGGGAACATCCGGGTGAACGGCATCATCGCCATTAAACTGGAGGAGGGCGATGAACTGATGGGTGTTCATCTCTCCGATGGGACCAAGACCGTGATGATCGCGACCGCCCTCGGCCAAGCCTGCCGGTTCAACGAACGGGAGTTACGTCCCATGGGACGCGCGACGCATGGCGTAATCGGGATTCGACTGAAGAACAAGAACGACTCTGTGGTCGCGATGACCGTGGTTGACATCACCGGGTCTCTGTTCACCATGACAGAGAACGGATTTGGGAAACGCTCCCCCATCGACGAATACCGCATGACCCATCGAGGGAGCAAAGGAGTACGAACAATCGTGACCAACGAACGGAATGGAAAAGTAGTGTTCGTCAGTCAGGTAACCGATGACAATGAGCTCATCATCACGACAGAACATGGGATGACCGTACGGATTCCCGTGCGGGACATCAGAGAGCAAGGCAGAAACACCATGGGCGTACGCATCATGCGGCTCAATGAAGGAGACAAGGTCGTGTCCGTAACCCAGGTCCTCGCTGAACCACTCGCAGAGGAAGGAAGCGCGGAAGCAATCGAGTCCATGCCTATCGGTCTGAGCGAAGAAAAACCTATAACCGAGGACATGAAGCAGCCACTCGTCACACCAATAGCACCAGTACTACAAGAGCCACTCTCATCAATGCTCCCAACACCGTCCAAAACAGAAAAGAAAATTACGCCATCACCAAAGATAAAAAAACTCCTCAAACCAAAGGAGACACGAAGAACATCCATAAAATCCAAGAAAGAAAAACCGAAAAAAATGAAGATAAAAAAAGCAAGAAAAACAGCGAAGAAACCAGGAGCAACAAAGAAACTAACCCTGACAACAAAAAAAGCTAAGAAGCCGAAAAGAGCGACCAGCACACCAAAAAAAGCAAAAAAAACGAAACAAAAACCAGCGAAACCAAAAAAAGGAACGAAACGTCCTGTAAAAAAACCAAAGCCGAAGAAAAAAACGAAGCGGAAGAAATAACCTAGGTTTCTTTTTTCTTTTTCTTCGGGCACTCTGGGTTGATACATAAATCCCACGCCCGTCGACCTTTCATTTTTACTTGAACAATTGGTGTGGAACAGGCGTCGCACAAATTCTTGGTCATCGTCAAACCACCTTGTTGCGGAAGCGAATAGGTGTTCTTGCACTCTGGATACCCCGAGCACCCGACAAACCGCTTCCCTTTCTTTGACACCCGGACCATGAGGGATTTACCGCATTTCGGGCATGGTCCAATCGTGTTCTGTGCCTTGACGGCATTATTGATGTTTTCCTTGATTTTTTCCTTCTCTGGTTCCAGTTCTTCCATGACTTTTGTCAGCATCAAACGTGATTCTCGAACCGTTTCCTCAAGAGTCTTCTTTCCTTCTGCGATATCATTCATGTCCGCCTCAAGCACCGCGGTCATCTTCGGTTTGACGACATCGCAGTTAATCAACGCATCAACCACTGCGATAGCAGTGGAGGTCGGGGTAGGAGTCCCGCCCATGACATATTTCCGGCCATACAATTTACTGATGATCTCATGACGGGTGGATTTCGTCCCTAGGGAGAGCTGCTCCATTTTTGCTATGAGTGCCCCTTGGGTGTACCGCTGTGGTGGTTTGGTGAACTCCTTTTTAATGGTGATTTTCATGATTTCGAGTCGTTCCCCTGCAGTGAGTTCCGGAATTTGCTTCTTTTTCTCCTTAAAATACGGATAGAGGTTTTTCCAGTGCGCTTCAATAAGTCGGTATCCACTGGTGAAAAATACCTCCCCGGATATGTCGAATCGTACGTCCGTGGTCTCAGATATCGCGTCTTTTGCAAGAGTGGCGAAGAACCTTCGGCAAATCAGCTCATAGATTTTCGTTTGGTCAGCACCGAGTTTTTTCGTTGGTGCATCAACAGGATGAATCGGGGGGTGATCTGTCGTTTGTTGTTTTCCTCTGGTCGGGTAGGTTCTCCCGTTTGTTTGGACCTCTTTGACCTCTTTTGAAAAATGCGCATTAGAGAGTTTCTGTAGAATACTGTTTATGTTCAATGATGGAGGATAGACGGTGTTATCTGTTCGTGGGTACGAGGTGAGCCCCATCATGTAGAGTTCTTCTGCGAGGCTCATGGCTTTTACCGCGGAAAAACCTAGATAGGAAGCGGCTTGGATAAAGGTCGTGGTGTTGAATGGTGCTGGTGGGAGTTCATGGCTGATGGTTTTTTGAACTTCCTTGACAAGGGCGTCTTTGCTGTCTTTGATCCTCTGATATATCTCCTGAGCGGGTTGCTCTTCTCGAAACACCCCATGTTCATGCGTCGTATCGATGGGTCGTTCCTTCTTGAGCTGTGCCAGCAGCGTCCAATATGGTTTTGGATCAAAGGTTTTGATTTCCTTTTCTCGTTCTACCAATAACGCAAGCGTTGGTGATTGCACACGTCCGATAGATAGGAAATCTCGTCCGAGGCGATGGGACGTGAGGGAGATAAACCGTGTTAAGACCGCACCCCATACTAGGTCGATGACCTGACGTGCTTCACCAGCGCTCGAAAGGTTATAATCAACTTCAGTGAGATTGTCAAAGGCAGTGTTGATCTCAGAGGGGGTGATGGCACTGAATCTAGCGCGTTTGATATCGGTAAGGCCGGGATTATAGCTTCTGAGAAGGTTTACTGCTTCTACCCCAATGAGCTCCCCTTCTCGGTCAAAATCCGTCGCTACAATTAACGAAGGAGTGTCCTGTACTAACATTTTTAATGCAGAGGCGATACCTTTCTCGCTGACATTTTTGCATGGTTCCACCTCGATGAGTTGATGAGGAGGGATTTTCGTCCATTGATTAAAACCACTGGGATAATCAAGGTTGATGATATGACCTTTCAACCCGATGACGTTCCAGAGCTCACTGTTTTTTGTAAAGGAATACACGGGGATGTTCCCAAGATGCGTGCTTTTTACCTGCCCGTCGGAGAGAATGTACGCAATCCTCCGTGCAGCGATATTTTTCTCACAAATCACTAACTTCA
Source organism: Thermoplasmatota archaeon (assembly GCA_041650455.1). Lineage (GTDB taxonomy): Archaea > Thermoplasmatota > E2 > DHVEG-1 > DHVEG-1 > SM1-50. Next base: position 8,905 of record JBAZLE010000024.1, read on the forward strand.
TGGTGGTTCCTAGTTCGAGGACTGAACATTCAGATGGGATATAATTAGTTTACGATAGCGGAAAAGAGGAGGTTGAAACTATTTATACACTGACCGTATTTCCTGATGTGAGACTATGAAAATCCAGATTATCATGGGGTCGTCTTCTGATATGCCGGTTGCAGAAAAAGCTAAAGCAATCTTTGAGGAATTTGGTATCAGGTATGACATCCAGGTCGCATCCGCACACCGGACGCCAGACCTGCTGCGAAACCTGGTAGAAAAAAGTGACGCGGACCTCTTTATCGGGATTGCGGGGCTGTCGGCTGCCCTCCCGGGGACGATTGCGGCGCATACGATTAAACCGGTCATCGGAGTACCGGTGAGTGGGAAAGTCAATCTGGATGCTATCCTGTCCATCATTCAAATGCCGCCTGGGATCCCCGTCGGGGCTGTCGGCCTTGACCGGGGGGAGAACGCGGCGTTGCTTGCAGTAGAAATCCTTGCCATGTATGACAAGAAAGTAGCAAAAAAATTACAGGAATACCGGAAAACGATGCAAAAAAAAGCTGTATCAAAATAGAGGTGTACAGATGTTCCAGGCAGAGAAATTCATAGAAAAAACCATCGCAAGCCTTCAGGAAGAAATCAAAGGTAAAGCACTGATTGCATTTTCTGGTGGGGTGGACAGCGCGGTTTGTACTGCGCTTGTCAACAAGGCGATTGGGAAACAACTCATCGCGGTTCATGTGAACACAGGGTACATGCGCAAGAAAGAACCCGAACAGGTCACCCAACTGATGAAAGACCTTGGATTAAATTATCGATATGTCGCCGCGGAAAACGAGTACTATCAAGCGTTACAAGGGATTGAGGACCCAGAGAAAAAACGCAAAATCATCGGGGAAAAATTCATCAGAATCTTCGAACAAGTCGCGCGAAAGGAGAACATCGAGTACCTCGTGCAGGGGACGATTGCACCGGACTGGATCGAATCCGGAGGAGGTCTCCGCGAGACCATTAAATCCCATCATAACGTCGGTGGATTACCACAGGATATGAAATTAACGCTCATCGAACCACTCCGGGACCTCTATAAAGATGAGGTGCGTAAAGTCGCTCGTGCATTGCACGTTCCTGTTTCAGAACGACAACCCTTCCCTGGACCTGGGCTTGCGATTCGTATCATCGGTGAGGCGACACCAGAACGCGCCAAACTTGTACGAGAAGCATGCGACATCGTGGAAAAAGAAATCGAACGTGCCTCGGAGCAAGGGCTCATGGAGCGGCCCTGGCAATATTTCGCGGTGCTGATCCCGATAAAGACCGTCGGAGTACATGGTGACAAACGAGCCTATGGAAACACGATCGCGATCCGCGCCGTGCAAAGTGTGGATGCGATGACCTGCCATTATAGCACGATTCCGCATGAAGTGCTCGATGCGATTTCAACAAAAATCACCAATACCCTTAAGGAGAATGTGAACCGTATCGTCTATGATGTGACGAATAAACCTCCAGGGACCGTCGAGTGGGAATAATCATATGGTGCGAATCTACGTCATCGATAACGGAGGACAATGGACACATCGTGAATGGCGTACACTCCGCGACCTCGAGGTTGAGACAAGTATCGTGCCAAACACAACACCGTTTCAAGAACTAGTGAAAAAAAACATCCACGGTCTGGTTCTCTCCGGGGGAGCACCACGAATCGGACTGAATGGCACGTTAGGGAATTGCACGGAATATCTTGAGAATGCGGACTTTCCGATTCTTGGAATCTGCGCGGGGCATCAATTCATGGCGCGTCATTTCGGTGGTATGGTACAACCATCGAAAGTCCCTGAGTTTGGGAAGGTGAAGTTGACTCTCTGTGTCGACGATGCTCTCTTTGCTGGGGTACCAACCACCTCAATCGTCTGGGAATCCCACAACGACGAGGTGACCATGCTCCCGAAGGATTTTATAAAACTTGGGGAAAGCGAAAATTGCACCATCCAAGCGATGAAACATAAGAAAAGACACTTGTACGGCCTGCAGTTTCACCCGGAGGTAGAACATACTCAATACGGTGATCAGATCTTCAAGAATTTTATTCAGTTATGCGAAGAGTAACGAATCATTTTTTCCTAAATCTGATACATCGATAGAGTGTTTCGCCCAGTACGATAAGAAGGAAGAAAAAGAGAAGGACTCCTACGAAACTCCCGATGAGAGACACGACGGGAAACCCAAGAGTGTTGAGGGAAAAAAGATTCGTAAAATCTCCAAGAAACTTACTCCCGGCAAGGATGATGAAAAAAACAATGGTGAGGACCACAGAGATAATCAGTTCAAAGAGATAGCTTTTTTTTTCTGAACGAACCGAGGGGAGTTCGTCTGAGTTCTCCCCAGGTTCTATTTCCTTGGTGTTCTCAATGCGGGCGTCCGCCTGTTGTTTTTGATGCGCAAGTGCCTCTAAGAATTTGTTATATTCAGATTCGGAATCAAAGACAAGGGATGCTCCCTGATAGCCACAGTCCCGGCACACCTCGTTCCACGAAGATAATCCTGAGATGATTCCGTCACCAAGGGTCCCGATTCTAATGTTCTTACTTCCACAAACAGGACATGCCGTAATTTCCATTGGTCACTCCCATATTCATTTCCATCGTTTGAACAAGCAGTGTTGAAGTCCAAGCTGATCAAAGACTTTCCCAACGATGAAATCAACAAGGTCCTCAATGCGTTCTGGTTTATGATAGAAAGCAGGCATGGCAGGTAGGATGATCGCACCGCTTTCTTTGGCCTTAAGCATGTTGGTGATCCCAGGGAGATCTAATGGTGACTCCCGGAGAACCAGTATCAATTTTTTTCCTTCCTTCAGACAACAACTCGCTGCTCGTGACGTCAAGGTATCTCCAAACCCATGCGCTACTGCTGAGAGTGTTTTCATACTACAGGGGATAATAATCATTCCTTCCAGAGGGAACGACCCACTTGCTGGGCCTGCGAACAAATCATCGTTCTCATAGACAACCTGTGCGTGGGTTGTAAGGAGAGTATAAGAATACGTTGTTTCATGGTGAAGAATTTTTTTTGCACCTTCCGAAACCACCAGATGAACCTCGTGACCCTGTTTGTTTAATTCTTGTAACAGCCGAATGCCGTAGATACTGCCGGAAGCCCCTCCGATGCTCACAAAATATCTCATATCTTATAGACCTTCTATCGCATTCACCAGACGAGCGAGTGTTGTTTTTAAATGCATCTCTTTTTCAATGGCGGTTCCAGTAATGATGATATCTGCTCCTGCACGTGCTTTTTCCTTCGCGGTCTGAGGGTCTCGGATTCCTCCGCCAACAAAAAGAGGGAGGGAGGCGTGTTTCTTCACCGCTTGGATCATCTCATTAGGCACTGGTTCAGGTGCTCCAGAGCCAGCCTCAATATAGAAAAACTTCATGCCAAGATATTCTGCCGCTAATGCATACCCGACTGCAGTGTGAAGATCATTTCTTTGAATCAAATCCGCTTCTCCGATTCGACCCGCTGTCATCCCGGGTTCAACGATGACGTACCCCATCGAAATTGGCTCAAGCCCGGAGGATTTCACAAAGGGCGCTCCCTTGACATGTTCTCTAATGACATATCCTAGATTATTTGAGTTTAAAAGGCTCATGAAGAAGACCGCGTCAGCGTATTTGCTGAGGAATTTCGCGCCAGAGGGAAAGAGGATGACGGGGAGATCTGAATTCTTTTTGATGGCTTGACACGTCTCATCGACCTGTTGTTGCGACAGAAGTGTGGAGCCACCAACCATGATTGCGCTGCTTCCCGCTTCGGTCACAGTGCGTGCAATCTGGCCTGCAACCGTTGGTTTTTGTTTATCTGGATCGAGCAGCGCGAAATGGAGCTTCTTTTTTTTCGTCAGTTGCAGGATATTCTCTGCTATGGTCATTCGAGGGGAAAAGGACACCGGATGTATTTATGTTTTATGCCTTCGGGAGAAGGTCTCTGATTAATTTCTCCGAGCATCCTGCAAGAACACTCGTTCTGCCCACTAAATCAAACTCCATGTCAAGAGTTTCACCAGTGATGGTTTTGACCACCCCGCCTGCTTCACGAACAATCAGGGTTGCCGCAGCGATATCAACCACACGGAGGATATCTCTTCCAACGAAATAGAAATCGAGAGCACTGAGTGCAACCAGGCACATCTCAAGAGACGCGGAGCCGAAGGAACGGATATTGCCTTTTTTCGATAACAGACCAGCTCGAGAGGTATAGTTCTTCCCAAGAGAGATCGAGGAAAGCATCTCAGCAGAGGGCACCTCACAGGCTCTGATGCGGGTATTGTTCAGGAACGCGCCCTGGTGTTTCTCTGCAGTGAAGACATCGCCTGTCGGGATGTTTTTGACAATCCCGTACTCGATATCGCTGATCTTTGATGTCCCGATCGCTAAGGAGACGGAGTAGAAGGGGATTCCACGATAAGCGTTTCGTGTGCCATCCACGGGGTCTAGTACGAATACCGACGTGCCACCAAAATCCACAAAACCTTTCTCTTCACTGAGGAGATTTGCTTTTACTGATGATTTTTCTAACATGGCGAGTGCGACATCTTCTGCAACCTGGTCGATATAGGAGGTTGGTGAGCCGTCGGCTCCGATACCGATGGTTTTCCCAAGTTTATAAAAATTCTTTTTTGTTTCTTTTTTTACTGCTCTGCTTATTTGTTCGACGATTTGATAAGCGAGATGTTTAAGCGTTTCTTCCATAGATCATCCCGGGACGTTGATACCAAGATAGGCAAGAACCCATCTGATGTAAATCGTCAGGAGAATCATAATCACCGCAGCAAGAAGAATTCCAAGAAAGATCGTCGCCAGGGATCGGGAGAACTTGAGATTAAAAAGATACGCGATTAACGCACCTGTCCAAGCGCCGGTGAAGGGGAGAGGGAGGGCGACAAAAGCAAATAACCCCAGGTATTCATATTTTCTTATTCGTTCGTCTGCTTTCTTCCGCGTCCGAGTGAACAGCCAGTCCATGATTTTTACCCAAAACGGGAACCTCCGGAGAAAATCTTCGACATACTTAAAGAAGAGGAGGATAAAGGGGATAGGCAAAATATTTCCAGCAATCGCGATGGGAAACGCCTGCCACCATTCCCATCCGTATTGGAGCATCGCGAACGGGATGACATATCGTGCCTCAAGCCAGGGCACCATTGAAAAAAAGAATATCTGAAACCATTGGGGGAGGAACGCAAGCATCTCTTACACCCCAACAGGAGTCCCAAATCCTTGTTTTACGAGTATCTGATGGTCGTCGATGACTTTTTCACCTCTGATGAAAACCTGAGAAGGGAATATCCCGGGGAATCCTTCAAACGGGGTCCACCCACATTTCGAATGGAGATGCTCTGCGGTAATAGCCTCTGTTTTTTTCATGTCAACGACAATGAAGTCAGCATCTCGCCCTACCTCGAGTCTTCCTTTGGGGAGATTCAGAAGTTGTGCGGGTCGTTCACAGAGCAAGGCTAGGAGAGTATCCAACGTGATTTGCCCTTTTTTTAGGGAAGCAAGTAACAGAGGATAGAGCGTTTCAACACCAGGTACACCTGACGGTGCATGAGGGAAATCGACGTTTTTTTCTTCTTCCGTGTGTGGAGCATGGTCGGATTCGAAGATATCAATAAGGTTGTTCTGCACGCCATACCAGAGAGTATCGCGATCGAAACTTGACCGGATCGGCGGGTTGACCTTATAGAAGGACTGTTTTTCATTGATGCTATGAACATCGAAGAACAGATGATGTGGGGTAACCCCGACACTGATGTTGGAAGGTCTATTCCGTAGCACCTCGAAACCTTCACAGGAGGAGAGATGACAGATGTGAATCGGGGACGAGAGACCCTGGGAGCTTTTAAGGATAGCGTGCAGTGCGGTTTCTTCGCATTCCGCTGAGCGGCAGCGGAGATGATCGATTAGAGTGTGCTCTTCATCCGCATGTTTCCTCAGACAGTGTTCATCTTCTGCATGAAATAAGGTGAGTTTCTTCGTTCGATTGGTTTCTAATAAGGCGACCCTCAGATTCTGGGTGCTGAGTCGAAGGGCATGGGTACTGCTGCCTAAAAAGATTTTAAAACCAGCACAGAGGGAGCGAAGGTCTGCGATTCGTCCGATGTTTTCATCACTTATTGCAGCATATAAGCCAAAATCAACATAGCTTTTGTGTGACGCAAGTTGTGCCTTCTCTTTTAGTGTCTGGGTGCTGATGGTTTGAGGTTGCGTGTTAGGCATATCAAAGACACAGGAGATGCCCCCGAACGCTGCTGCCATTGACCCTGTGGAAAAATCTTCTTTCTGGGTGAATCCCGGATCGCGGAAATGAACATGAAGATCAATACCAGCAGGGAGGATAAGGTGAGTGCCGACATTGAGATGCAGGTCTGCCTTAAGGCTTTTTTTTATCGCGACGATTTTTCCGTGGTCGACCGCAAGACAGCCGTGCTCGAATAACCCGTTGTGGTAAAGATTTCCCTCAATCGTCAGATCCATGAAGGTGCGTCTCCTGTATTGATCCCCGGGGTGTGGTTTCGGTGAAAATCTGCCCCTGGAACTTTGAAATCTTCGTGTTCTTATCAAACCACGCGTCGGGGGGTAATCCAGCTTTCATGCAGGTATGTGTTAGGTATTCCTGCGTATCCCATGCCTGTTCGATCGGGACTTGAGGGAGCAACAAACCTTTGAAATACCCTTGTTCTACGATTAATCCGTCGCGTCCGATGTCGATATGTGCAGGGTACTCGTTCGGATGTTGTACTTGAATGCGTTCTGGTTTTGTCAGAACGGTGAGTTCTATAATAATCGTGTCAAGTTCTGTTTCCTGCAAGGGTGGAAATCTCGGGTCTCGGGTGACGGATTGAGCAGATTCACGGATTGCGTCCTGCAGTGACATGACGGGAAGAGGGATGCCGATACAGCCGCGTAACTCGTGATCTGGATAGGTATGAAGCGTGACAAAAACCCCTTGTTTCTCATGAAAAGGACATCCAAGGTCAGCGGAGACATGATTCTTCCGCTGTATGTGGTTTTGGATAACGTGTCGTGCGAACTGAACCGCTTTGGTTCCATCTTCGAGACTTAACATTAGAGACAGTATCAAGAAACGCATTAAATAAAATGTGGTGGAGAGGCATTTCCTCTCCGTTTCTAGGATGACGCTTCACGGGCAAGAACGATGTCAAATACTCTGGGTGCATCATCGCTGCTCACTGTGAGTCTGCCGGTGCCAGTATACGTGATATTCTGTCCACTTTCATTGACCAGCTCCTCGACACTCACATTATATGAACCTGGTGTGAGTTCGATGGTGTATCCTCCGCTCTCGTTTGTTTTCACACTGGTGGTGACCGCGGTGTTATTTCCAACGAGAACGTCCTTGGTAAAGAAGATCGTCATGTTGACTTTTCCCAACCCGTTGTAGAGAGTGCTTCCACTGACCGTCACAGAAGCTTTTGTCAAAGAGATATCATACGAGGCGATGCCTTCTCCGATGACGAGGGAGAGTTTCCCTGTAAACGTGTATACCGTAGTTGCGCCTTCTGTCTTTTTGACGGTGACATTATAGGTCCCTGGGAGGAGCGCTACATCAAATGACCCTTGGCTATCTGATGTCGCAGTACTTTGCTTGGTGGCCGTATTGTTAACGACAGAGTTGTCCGGAGCGAAAGTAATTGGAACGGCGGCGATACGGGTTGCATTGTGGATGGTATATCCGCTCACGCTGACGGGTGCATACGTCAGTGAGATGTTCACCCAGGAGGTTCTGTTCGCAGTCAGGGTAATCGTCTGCTCTGTGAGGAAA
>JBAZLE010000025.1:0-16679 GCA_041650455.1 Thermoplasmatota archaeon
GCCTCCACCCCCTGGATCTGAAGAATGCGACCGCACACCACATCAACACCATCCTTGAACCCGTGCATACCTTTTTTGAACGACATCCAGAGAATCTCCAGAAAATGAAAACAGCAGGTATCCTTCAATAACCCTCTCCGCTCTCATAAAAAAGGAGAGAAAAAAAACAGAGAATTAGCGTCCTTCATTGCATGGTTCGTACGGATTCAACGCCGGATCACCAAAGAGGATGTATTCCTGGAAACTCACGTACTTGGATTCCATCATCGGGCTGAGGCCTTTGGAGGCAGTGGTTTTGTAAACCTCATCTGGTTCGACATTATCTCCAAAATACACATTCAATGGTGGAGACCACCACAGCAGCCAGGGTGCATCCGCTTTTAGATAACTGTTTTTCGCATCGCGTAACGCTTTTCCGACACTGCAGTTGAGGTTCCTTAGATTGGAGCAGAGATCCTCATAAATCTTCTCCCCAAAGTGTGCATCAGGGAAGACCCCGCGTGCCCATTGACCTTTTGCCTTTATATATTTCAGATAGGTCTGGATGGGAAAATCATATTTTGTCTTCTTTGGCTCAAGATATCCACCGCCAATATTTGACCCGGTCGGTGAAGCAACAAGGGAAGCAACGCCCGCATGTAACACAGATTGCCCGATATTCGTTCGTGCATAGATCCCGTCGAGTTTCCCGCAAATACAGCTTTCCAGCCACATAAAGGAAGGGCCAAGCATCATGTTCGAGACAGTACGTGTAGTATAATCACCTGCGGAGCTCAGGTCCCCACCAGGACCGATGAACCCACCAGCAATCGGGACAAGCGTCTGCATGAATACTGCCTTGAGCAAGGGTCCACCAAGCCCTGAGGCGACGATATCATTTCCTGCCACACCAAATAGATATTGATTCCCATGACCATTGACAAATAGAAAGTTACTTGACTCGAAGATCTTCCCACCTTTCACTGCACCTTCACCCGCTAATCGTCGTATCTGCCATTTAAAAAAGAGCAGTTTGTTTAACATGTTGCTGTTTTTTATTTCTGTTAAGGTTTTTTCGCTAAGCCCCTGAAACATCCCCTCTTCATATAATGCTCCCTGCAAGTTGAATCCTAATGGCTCGGCAACGTCATAAGCAGCTCGTTCGTAGGTCATTTCTGCATACCCGGTGAAGGCTTTCATCGGTTCCCCCCGTTTTATCATCTTCAGGATATCACCAAAGATGAGGTACCTCACAAAGGGTTTTTGGAAATCCTGCCCTCCGCCGATAAGGAGACCAAAGTTATCTTTCCATGTGTTTAGGCCGGTGATGAGATCATCATAAAAAACACTGCGCAGAATCAATGCGTTTGCATCCTGTGCATCCCAACCGGTGACTCGACCTACGATGTTTTCGATAAAGGGATATTTCTCCTCTGATTCGCTGTAGATATCATTTGCGAGATTCGACCAGTCGTACCGTATCGGGTCGATATTCCCATACAGCACATCACTGGGGGTTCCACCACCGCTGTAGTATGGTGTATCATCCGTACCATCCCCGTCGATGTCCCCGATGGGTTCCACATGATTTTGGTAGAAATAATTCGGAAGAACTGTTGCATCACCAACCAAGGCGATATACACAGGGTTCTTTGCATAATAATCTCTTAATGCTTTTAAATCGCGTGTATCATTCATTTGAAAATCTGCAAGATACGCAAGTAAGTTATTCAACGGGTCATGAATCTCATCAAAAAAATGTCTATTTGAGAGAGGTACTAATTTGGGATTTCTTCCACCCACATAGATACCTGGGCAGGTTTCCCCAGTGTCCGTGATTTTATCATCATCGGCGGTGAACGCGAATTCAGGTTTCGCAAAAAGTATCCCCCTATGATACGCAGTTAAATAGGGTGCCACGGAAGAAAGACCTTTCATCATTGGATAAACAGGGTTTTCGAGTTTTTCAACGACAACACGTGCGGAAACCTCCCCTTCCTTTTTCACCAACCAAGCTCCGCTGGCAACAATCTTATATTCCACGCCTCCCCTTCCATAGACAACCATCTCAGAATTGACGACATCTTTAATGATGTTGCCACTCGCATCTCGTTCAGCGATTCCTCCTGCAGCGGTCGTTCCTGGAAGTACCTCGAATTTTCCTAAACTACCCGGGAGGTTTTCTAAAATAGGGCCCATGGTAAATGCGACATTATCTCCCATCTCATCAGCGTTTTCTGCGTCATGGTTCACCCCCTCAAATTTTATCAGGGCATACTTATAATCCTTCGGAATAGTAAATGTCCAAGTGACCGATCCTTTTCCCGTGAGCATTCCAAGAAGAGCTTTCAGCATTTGACTCTGAGAACCGGTTGGTATTTTTGTTGGTCCAAATGTGAACTCCTCGCTGTCTAACACCTGTGGTGGCCATGCATCCACAGGATTGGTAAGCGTAATGTAATCAATTTCATGCTGCAGTTTTGTCTTAAGAACAACAATAGATGCGTTCAGAATCTCGTCGATGGAACGAAAGCGTAATACGGAACCGTACCCTTTGATCTCTCTCCCACAGATAAGTGTTTTTTTCACCCCAAGATCGTTCAGGACACGTGTCACATCAGCATCCAATTCTTGTGCGACAATCACTGGTATGCGCAGATACGAAGCGAGCGGTGTCGCTGGTACACCGAGCTGATATCCTTGTTCATCCTCTTCAATAATCAACGCTGCTTCGGTTCGATCCCAGTAGGTTGTCGCTATCCGTAAAGAAGCGTTTTTTGCCGATTCACTCTCTTTAATGGTTTCACTGGTTTTACCGTTATGCAACTGCGCCTGGAGTCGGGTAATCGCCGTGGAGGGATTGCTAAAATTCATGACATACAGAGGGATTACTGTTTGTTCCCCGTTTTCATCATAATTCACGGACAATGGTGTCGCAATCAGGGGGTAGAAGGGACTGCTATCCGATACTGTAATAGAACCAGGCATCATTTTTAGGTCACCAGTAATATCAATAAAATCCGTTGATTTTACTGATTGCGATACTGCTTGATCGGGAACCCAGAAATACACGCCAATGGATGCAAGAACAAGGATCACAACCCCCAAGATGACAATGATCTTATCGTTTTTCATCATTTTTTAATCCTCCGACAAGGATAATAATAGCTATCTTTGTATATTTGCAACATTCTATATAATAGTTTCTATTATTTACAGAAGGGGTGTTTTTACGTAAAAAAAAAAAAACAGGTTATGGATGAATACGTTTAAGAAGGAGACGCTTATTACCCACAACAAAAGGAGAAAAAAAGCATGCCCGGTGAAGAAATATCTCCTCAGCTGCAGGACCAAATCAACAGATTACAACAGGCGCGAGCGCAACTTCAGATGATTACCCAACAACGGCAACAAGTAGAGCTCCAACTCAAAGAGACCGAAGAGGCATTACAAGAAATCGAAGCGGTGACAGAGAAAACACCAATTTATAAAAGTATCGGTGCGTTGTTGATAAAAACCAAAGGAAAAAGCGACATAAAAAAAGAGTTAAGTACCACAAAAGAATCTCTGGAATTGCGAAAAACCACTTTGGAAAAACAAGAGGGGCGGAGTAGAGAAAAACTCACCGAGTTACAAAGCAAAGTTGAAAGTTCCTTGAAATTGGCAGGTGGAACAGGACCCCTGAATGGCTAAGAAGCATACGTTTTCTGCACACAACGATTTCAAGACAGGTTTTTTCTGTAAATTCTTTTTAGTACTGGGGTGCATCGTCCTCATACTCTACGCGTTGGAAACCGTGGTTCATCCTCTCAACTTACATCCAGATACCACCGGTACTCTGCTTGCGTTTGCGATCCTCTTTGTTGGCCTCGGGTTGATTTCCTATTTTTTTTCCTGTCAATTCGCAAAGCTTTCAAAGATCGCAGAAGAAGTTGAACAGGACGAATCGCTCATAGACTCTGAAGACCCTGCTGAAGAACCATAACGCGCTTCATTTTCCGAACCGGCGTTTTCTCTGTTGATACGTCCGTATCGCCTGTAAGAAATCACGTTTTTGCAACGCGGGCCAATACACATCACAGAAATACAGCTCGGAATACGCAAGTTGCCAGAGCAAAAAATTCGAAATCCGCTCTTCACCCGAGGTTCGCAGGATGAGATCCGGGTCCGGTAACCCACTCGTATACAAATAGGAGGAAACAGTTTTTTCAGAGATATCGTTGATTTTCAGTTTGCCTTTCTTAAGGTCGCTTCCCATACGCTGAATCGCTTGAATAATTTCCTCCCGCCCTCCGTACGCGAGCGCGATATTCAAATGATAGGTTTTATAGGAATTCGTCAGTTTCATAATAGACTGCGCGGACTGTTGAATGTCTTTTGGTAATGAATCAAGGCGACCGAGGATTCGTACGCGTACTTTATTTTTGTGGATCCGTGAGTCTTCCTTTGCTTTGTCCAATTCTTCCTTTAATAATAACATTAAGGTCTTGACTTCTTTTTCGCTGCGGGTAAAATTCTCCGTAGAAAATGCATACACCGTCAGAACCCGTATCCCTAGCTCAAAACACCAGTCGAGCACCTCTTCGATTTTTTCTTTCCCAAAGACGTGCCCCGCCTCCCAGGACAGCCCAAGTTCTTTGGCAAAGCGACGATTCCCATCCATAATAATGGCGATATGTTTTGGAAGTGGGGAACGTCTGATGTCCTCAAGGAGTTTGATGTCGATAAATTCATTGACTTTCATGGAGAAAAAATGATACAGGGACGAACGATAGAAGGCTGCAAGAAATCTCTTTCCCGTGGAGCTTTGAATAAGATATTTCTCCCAGTCATCAATCTTTTTACCAGCAAGGGCGCGCAGCGATGGTTTTTGAGAGCTGATATCGTTCCCTCCAGAGAAATCAATACTATTGCCATTATATAGAGTTACTGATAATATTCTTATCAGTATAAAAATATGTAAGATGTATTATTCTGTTGGAGTTACGTACCTCTGGTTTCGTTCTGTCTTTTTACACGCCTGTTTTCTGCTCGGCATCGGAAAGTTCCTTTTCCATGTTTCGAAGCTCCTGCTCATATCCCTCTGGATCCTGAAGTGCTCTGACGGTCTCTTCGATTTCCCGTTTTTCGTTCCCAGCAATAGTCGCCATATTGAGTAGTTGCTGGAGCAGAGGGAGGACATCGGTGTGTCCTTGTTTGACAAAATTATAGGTGAAATCTTCAATGCGGAACCACCCTTTGTACCGCCAGGGTTTCCCAATAAAATCTTTCGTGATTTTTACCATGAATTCATATGACTCAGCATGAGCAATCCCGGTTAACGCACCAACTAAATAGGAGTGATAGGTTTTTTTCTCAAACGCCTCATCAAGCGCTTCCATGAGAGGAAGAATCGAAGGAGTTCCGATATCCTGGAGTACAAACATCGCTTCTTCATTTGCCATCGAATCATCAGATTCCCGTGTTAAAAAAGCGATAAGGGCAGGAACCGCTTGAGGATCTTTTGTTTGACGTAGGATTGTTAATGAAAAAAAACAACTCCAAGTAAATTCGGTTTGAAGCAACTCAGTAAGTTCCATGGTCACCTGATTTCCCAACAAAATTAGTTCCTGAATAGCTGGGTCCGCATACTTCCGGACTTCTGCTTCATCTTTGTTATAAAACTCCTCGGTGTCAAGTGATTTTAAAATTTCGATTTGGTGGCGAGCCATCTCCATCTGTTTCTGCATGGTACCCCTCAAGGAGGTACATTGATTCTCGTTACTTAAAGATTTGTTCTGAAGAAAAAAACATCAATAATACCGACTTTACGAGAGTGCTAGTTTTTTTTCCTGTACAAAAAACAACAGAAGGAGTGAGGATATCACGGTAAGTGCCAGAGACAGGTAAAACGGTACCTCGATACCTATAGAATCCCACAAGAGTCCTGCGATGAATGACGCGGGAAACGCACAGAGCCCGATAACCATCTGATACCAACCCAGACTGCTTGCTCGATACTCAGACGGCGCAAGCTCTGCGACGAAAGTTTTCTGAGCAGGCTCTAGCGCCGCTCGATGCAACCCATAGAACACAAAGGTAAGAACAATAAGCCAATAGCTTTGTAAGAAGATGAAAATCAAGCAGACGGCGGCCCAGAACACATACGAGATAAGTAAGACGGGTTTCCGACCAATACGATCAGCAAGTCTTCCAAAAGGATAGGAGAACACGGCAGCGAAAACCGTGAAAATGAGATAAAGGACTGGTACGAAAATGACTTCGAAACCGAATTGCTTTGCAGAGATGAGTAAGAATGAATAGCTAAACGACCCGAGGGCAAAAATAGCGCTTAAGAAAAGAAACATCGTGAAGTTGCGGTTTAAATCCTTAAAGGAGAATCCCTTGAATATGTTTTTTGTCTCCAGTTTCCGCTCCCGAATAAGAAGAACCACCAGGAGTGCCCCGATGATGGACGGTATCGCTGCAAAGAAGAACAACTCCCGATATCCAATGTTGAGGTACCAGAAACAAATGATGCAGAGAACGATACCGCAGACAGCCCCAAGGTTATCCATCGCTCGGAGTAACCCAAAGTGCCTCCCGCGATTCTGATCTGTTGAGGCGTCAGCGATGAGAGCGTCTCGTGGTGCTCCTCGCATTTTTCCTGCTCGGTCAAGGATCCGAAACGGGATGATATGTCCCCAGACAGTCGAAAACGCATAACCGATCCGCGAGGTTGCTCCACAGAGATACCCCACCCAAACGAAGACTTTCCGACGACGGATCTTATCGGACACATACCCCGTGACCGCTTGGGAAATTGATACGATCGCCTCACCAAGTCCATCGATGAGGCCAAGGATCGCCATGTTTGCCCCAAGCACTGTTGTCAGAAACAACGGCCAGATCGGATAGATAATATCAGAGCCGAAATCATTCAGAAACGAGGCGGCAGCAAAAGTGCGAATCGTGTTTTTGTCGTCTTTTTCTTCCATGAAATCCACTGGTTCTTTTCAGGGTAATCGATATCTGTGCTTTCAGTGTTTCTCTGTCAAGAGAGCAAGACCTTTTAAATATAAGATAATTACAAGTGGCGATTTGTATGGCGGCAGTTGAAGTAAAAAATTTAGTGAAGAGATACGGATCTATGGATGCGGTAAAAGGAATCTCATTCTCGATCAACGAAGGGGAAATCTTCGGGCTGATCGGACCAAATGGCGCAGGCAAGACCACCACATTACGGGTGTTGTCCACCTTGTTGTCTATCAATGGTGGAGCTGCCACCATATTAGGATACGATTTGAGTAAACAGGCTGCTGAAATCAGAAAACGCATCAGTTATCTTCCTGAAGATGCGGGAGCATACAAAAACCTTACGGGAAGAGCATACCTCCAGTTTATTGCGAACTTCTACGACTCAAAAGAAGTGGCAACCATGGTACACAAAGGAATCGAAATCACAGACCTTGGAACACGCATTGACGACCGGGTGGATACCTACAGTAAAGGGATGATGCGTCGTCTCCTTGTCGGAAGAGCGTTAATGACCAACCCGAAGCTAGCAATCCTCGATGAACCTACCTCAGGTCTTGATGTCATCAACGCTCAGGAAATTCGGAAACTGGTGAAATCCACAGCGAAATCCGGGACGACCATACTTCTGTCCTCACATAACATGCTTGAGGTGGAGTACCTCTGCGATCGGATCGCGTTAATCTCTGAAGGGAAAATAGTCGAAGAGGGAAAACCAAAGACACTTATGGAGAAATATAACGCACGGAACATCGAAGAAGTGTTTATTCGGACGGTGCATGAATGAGCGGACTGTGGAATATCACAAAAAAAGAGATTCGAGAGTTACTGACCCCGGCGACGTTTGTTCCAATTATTCTTGTCGCCTTGATTTTTGCCACCATGGGAAATAGCATTCAAGGAATCCAAGAGCAGGCAACAGAGCCGCCAACCATCGGGGTCATCAATGAAGATACGAGCAGCTTGGGAGGAATTGCTTCCACGCTCCTTCATACTCATGCCAAGTCCGTGTATAACTCCACGTCGGCTGACGATCTTCGGAATGGACTGGAGACGGTGAAAGAACGAAACGGAGTTGCTGTCATCATCATCCCACGGAATTTCACAGAGCGGATTACACAGGAGCAGCCAGGGACGTTGCAGGTCTATTGGATCATGAAAGGCGCCGGACTTATGGATACGATTTCGTCAAGTGCTCTTGAGTCATTAATCGCATACATTAACACGAACATCTCGAAGGAACTTATCGGGGGGAACAGTTCATTTAACGCATCGTTTGTGCTTGCACCAGTCCAACGGGTTGAAACAACGTTATTCAAAAACCGGGAGTTCATCGGACTTTCGCCAAACACGATTTCAGGGATGCTTGCATCCCAATCATTACTCATCCCAATCGTGATGATGATGATCATCATCATGGCTGGAAGTATCGTTATTACTTCCATGGCGCTAGAAAAAGAGAATAAAACCCTTGAAACCCTGTTGACCTTACCGGTGAAACGAACCAGTATCGTGTCTGGGAAAATCATCGCGGCAGCAGTCATCGGACTGCTTCTTGCGATTATCTACATGATAGGAATGCAGTTTTATTTTTCTGGATTTACGATGTCAACCGGAGTATCTCTCTCCTCATATGGCCTTGTCCTCACCTCAATGGATTTCATCTGGATTGGAATTTCCCTGTTCCTTGCTCTCATCGCCGGTCTTTCCCTCTGTATGCTTCTGGGGACCTTCGCCAAGAGCTACAAGAGTGCGCAAACACTCACCTTCCCCATCACCATGCTTGCGATGATCCCGATGTTTATCACGATGTTCGCAGATTTCGACACACTCCCCTTAGCTCTGAAAATGTTCACCTTCGCTATCCCGTTCTCCCATCCGATGATGGCACCACGTGCGTTGCTCTTCCATGATTATACCATTGTGATTGGCGGTATCCTCTATGTCGCTGTGTTTGCCATCGTCACCATCAGTATCGTGGTCTGGGTGTTCAAGACCGACAGACTGCTCACCGGGACAACAAAATTCAAGGGGCTAAAAGGAATAACACGAAGAAGATTCTAAGCACCATAATCCTCAGTTGAGAAACGTATGTTCGAATTCTGGATAGAGAAACAATACGTTGACGTCTTTCCTTGAGCAAACCTTTTTATAGGCTACGAGCTACTGTTTTTACAAGGGGATATCTCATGAAGAATCACGAATATCATAAAAAATCACGTATCTGGGAAAAAATGCGCGGATGGAAGGGGATGTGGTTCCATCTCGCAGGAATCATCGCTATCGCTTGGTTCCTCGTCCGAGTGGTTCCAAAACCACAACGCGCACAATACCCCTGTCAACAGGTCGCCATATCCATTTCTCTCGGATATATCGCATTTTGGAGTATTTTATTCGCTGGTCTCGTTGTCTGGTTACGACACGCAAAGACAAGAGTTGCAAAGACTATCCCCACGGTCCTTTCAGGTTTTGTTGTCTTATTCACTATAACAGGGGCAGTGTTTGCCACAAATTATTTCCAAGGGGAGCAACCAGCTGCAACAGCCTGGGATCCCATCCCCAAAGAACCCATGGGAGTTGGAACTGGGGTGAACCCAGGACGGGTCGTGTGGGTGTGGAATCCGAACGCGACAGAAGAAGAGTTATCAGGATACTGGTGGGAACAGGAGAACAATCACCAGGATGTCATTAATCAGATGGTGTCGATAGGGGTGCAACAGTTCGCTGGGACAGCAACTGATGCTGAGGCATGGGACGCAATCTTCACCTATTTTAATGAGGCACACGGGAACGGAAACACCAGCTATCAACCAGGCGAAAAAATCGCGATTAAAATGAACCTCAATAACGCACTTGGTGGCATCGGCGATCCGTATCCCAAGGAGGATAACGACCGGGACGCAAGTCCGTACGTAGTTAAAGCATTGTTACGTCAACTCGTCAACGTGGTTGGTGTCGCCCAAGAGGATATCACGGTGTTTGACGCCTCACGACCGATTCTCAACTGTCTCTATAACCGAATCTATTATGAGAATTACCCTGCCGATCCATTAGTCGAGGAATTCTCTCAGATTCATTATGTCGACTCAATCGGAGGAGCAACCGGTCGAGAACGAGTGATTCCCAGTTCGACGACCATGCATTTTTCTGATGGGGTTGTCCGCACGCTCCCCACGTGTGTAATCGAAGCAAAATACCTCATCAACATCCCAATACTGAAACGACATCCGATCAACACTGGTGTGACCTTATCAGGGAAGAACTTTTTCGGTTCATTCATCGAACCAGTCGCAGATCTTCATCCCTATCATATCTCTGGGTTAACCATGGGGAACGCTGCACCGCAGGTGGATTTGTTCGCCTATGAACATCTCGGAGGAAAAACACTCCTCTACCTCGGTGATGGAACCTTCGGGACCAAGGTGGATCATAAGACCATTGCGAAATTCTTGATGTACCCATTCAATGATGATTGGACCAACAGCCTGTTCTTCTCACAAGATCCCGTGGCTCTCGATTCCGTGATGTATGACTTCCTGTTAACAGAGGGGACGAACCCGATTGAGGGGGCACAGAACTATTTACATCAAGCAGCTGTTCCCCCGCCGAATGTGTATGACCCGGAAAATGATGGGACATACCTCTCAACATGCCTGGGGGTCCATGAGCATTGGGACCGGACGGTCGACATCTTTTCATCAGAGCGGTACGTCGGTGCTTCATTTAATGGGATTGACTATCATACATGCGGGGAAGAATTTGTACGCCCAGGGATTGTGTTCACGACCCCTCAAGAAAAACATCTCTATGTGTTCGGTGCAGACAAAGGAGCGTTCCCGGTTTCTCTCATCATCGGAAAAATAGACGTGGAAGCGCAAGTCAACGGAGTCTCCGGAACAGTCGAAAAAATCGAGTTCTATAGAAATAACAAGTTACAATTCACCGATAGCGAAGCACCATACCTATGGACTTGGAACAAGGTTTCGTTCCTTCCGCATACCATAAAAATCATCGCTTATTACGACGCGGTTAATACAACAAGTAATCAAATAAAGGTCTGGAAGCTCCTCTGAGACAAAGGAAATGTTTGTCGCGAGGGCTGCGTGACTATTCCTTCACAGAGAGGGTGTTCTCCTCCCTTCTTTTCTTCAGAATATTCATGACTCCATATAAGAAAAACGTCGAGACAATCCATAGGAACAAAAAAGAAAGTAAAAGAATCCATAACGGGATACTTGGTAGGGATGACCCAGCGTAAGTATACGAGGTGTTCCCTGATAAGATATCAGGAAGAGAGCTCCACATATCAAGTAACGGTTGAATGAATAACAGAGAGATTACTACTGAACAAGTCCAGATGATCGCGCTAGAAATAACCATCGCATATGAGAGCATTTTCCAATCGACAGGCATTATCAGATTAGAGGGTTTCTAACTATATGAATCTATAGTAAAAAAATCTTGAATTGAACAAATGAAAAACAAGCGGACGTGGCGGGATTCGAACCCGCGATTACCGACTTAGAAGGCCGGTGCCTTATCCAGGCTAGGCCACACGCCCAAAGAGAGTAGCGCTGAGGGGGAGATTCGAACTCCCGCTCCCCTTGCGGAGAACCGGCTCTCAAGGCCGGCGCGGTGGACCGAACTTTGCTACCTCAGCAGTGTCTCAACTAATGCAAGGGTATACAATAATCCTTATAAAAAAGGGTTGTTCTATGATTTCAGAACAATCTCAATATGAACGCCATCAGGGACCTGGATTCTCATCAGTTGCCGCAATGCACGGTCACTTGCATCCAGATCGATGAGTCGTTTATGAATCCGCATCTCCCAATGGTCCATGGTCTCCGTGCCTTCTCCATCAGGGGATTTCCGACAAGGGACTCGCAACCGTTTCGTCGGCATCGGCACCGGACCTCGCAACGCGACACCGGTCTTCTCTGCAATCATCTTGATTTGCGTACAGACTTCCTCAAGCTTGGTTGATTCCGTGCTGGTCAGTGAAATTCGTGCTTTCTGTGCTGGCATTTTCTGCTGCCCCCATGTGAAATATTAAAAAGAAGAGGAGAGGAGATTATTTTGCTGCCTCGACTTCTAAACAGACACCGGCTGCCACCGTCTGTCCCATATCTCTAATGGCGAACCGCCCGAGTTGTGGAATCTTCTTTGATGATTCAATCACCATCGGACGGGTGGGGACGATCTTGACGATCGCAGCGTCACCTGTTTTAATGAAATCAGGGTTCTCTTCTTTCACTTGTCCGGTTTTCGGATCAAGTTTCTTTTGGATTTCTTCAAATCTGCATGCGACTTGTGCTGTGTAACAGTGGAAGACCGGTGTGTATCCCTTCGTGATGACGGAGGGATGGTTCAACACCATGATCTGTGCGGTAAATGACTTTGCAACCGTCGGCGGGTCGTTCGTTGGTCCAGCGACGTCTCCTCGTTTGATATCTCCCTTGTTGAGACCGCGAACATTGACACCGATGTTGTCACCAGGCATAGCCTCGTTGATGGTCTCATGGTGCATCTCAATGGTTTTCACTTCACCCGTGACCCCACCAGGTTTCATACTGGGTTTGAACATCAAGGTCATCCCAGGTTTCATGACACCACATTCAACCTTTCCGACAGGCACCGTGCCAACTCCCTTTATGGTGTAGACATCTTGGATAGGCCATCGGAGCGGGAGATTGACCGGTTTTTCAGGAAGGACGAATTTGTCAATCGCTTTTAGAATCGTGTCTCCAGTCCACCAGGTGATTGCTTTTTTCTCCTTGATATTGTCGCCTTCGAACGCCGAAACCGGGACGAACTGAAGTTGTTCATCCTTGTACCCGACGCTTTTCGCTAAGGTATGAACGTCCGCTTTCACGGTTTCATATCGGGCTTTATCGTAGGGTGGAGTAGTTGCATCCATCTGGTTAATCGCAACAATCATCTGTTTGACACCGAGCGTCCGAGCAAGGAACATATGTTCTTTTGTCTGTGCCATGACTCCATGCTGGGCAGCAACTACGAGAATAGCCGCATCTGCTTGGGATGTACCGGTAATCATATTTTTGACGAAATCTCGGTGACCCGGAGCATCGATGATCGTGATATAATATTTATCAGTATCAAAACGTTTGTGCGCAACATCAATCGTGACTCCTCGTTCTCGCTCCTCTTTTAGCTGATCGAATATCCATGCGAGTGCAAAACTTTCTTTTCCTTTCGCCCTCGCTTCTTCTTTGAATTTCTCTACCATGTGCGGTGGGAACTGTCCGGTATCAAGTAAGATTCTTCCGACGAGTGTGGACTTGCCATGATCGACGTGACCAATAATTACTAAATTCAGATGTGGTTTTTCAGCCATACTTTTACCTCCATGAGTCTACATTTCAATTCAGTATTTATCTTTTCCTATTCCTTTCTTTACTTCGAAGGTTTGATAGCGTATAGCCTTCTTATTTATAAGTTTTACCTAGATGACAGGAGACGCGCTCATATGAGTAAAAAAATGATTTTTTATCCGCGCTGCATGAGAGATGCGACAAGGTTTTTGTAAAAGAGTGCCCCCCGTTCAGCTTGTTGTTTTTCTTTTGCTTCAACATAAACTCTGAAGATTGGTTCAGTTCCTGAGGGGCGCATCAGTACCCACCCGTCCTTCATGTACATTTTTAATCCATCGGTTCTATCAATGTCGATTATCTCTTGATGATGCTTCATTTCTTCTACCAACAGATGCATGACTTGCTCTTTTTGATCATTGGGACAGACGATTTTTGTTTTAACCATCTCATAGGAAGGGATCTCTGTAATCAGTTCAGACAATGATCGTTGTTCTGTTGCTAGGATTTCAAGTACTGTTGCTAGGGACATGGCAGAATCACGACAGTGCTGGAATTCGGGGAAGATGAGCCCCCCGTTCTCTTCTCCTCCGAAGACCGCATGATTCTTTTTCATTACTGCTGCGACGATAGGGGATCCAACTTTCGTGTAGATGACGCTTCCGTTGTTCTTGCGGATTACATCTTCGAAACAGGTCGAGGTGGTCACTGGGGTGACGGTTACGCCTCCGTTCTTTTTTTTGGTGATATAGTCTCCGACGAGTGAAAGTGATTTGTCGCCCCAGATGTAGGACCCGCGCTCATCTATGAAGATCACCCGATCTGCATCTCCGTCAAGTCCTACTCCGAATGACGCATGTGTCTCAGATACTTTTTTCATAAGCATTGTGAGGTTTTCAGGGATTGGCTCTGAGTGGCGTCCTGGAAAGGTTCCATCTGGTTCACAGTTCATCTCAGTGATGATGCACCCAAGTTTTTTTAAAAGAACCGGGACGACGAGACTTCCGGCACCGTTTCCACAGTCAAGGACGACATGGAACCGATGTTTCTTGATAGACGGGACATCGACCTGGGATAGGATTCCGTTGATGTAGAGTTCTCTTGCACCATCCCAGATTGTAAAGCTCCCAGCGTTCTTCCAATCCGAGAGAGCAAAGGACCCAGAAAAATAGATCTGCTCGATTGCCTCCTCAACGTCTTTCATAAGCTCCGTGCCATCGTTCGCTATTCCTTTAATGCCGTTGAACTGAGGTGGATTATGTGATGCAGTGATGATGACCCCTGCGTCAAATCGTTTCTCCTTGACGGTATATTGCAGGGTTGGTGTGGGGACAAGGCCGACGTCGACCACATCACAGCCTGTTGAAAGGAGCCCGGCACTCACTGCTGATTTTAACATATGATTGGAGAGTCGGGCATCGGTTCCAATAGCACACCTCGGCCGAGGTACTGTTTTTTTTAGATAGGTCCCCCAGGCTTGTCCAATCCCTAACGCGAGGCTACTGTTCATGTCCTGGTTCACGACGCCTCTGATGCCGTTGGTGCCAAATAGCTGGGTCATTCTTCCTGTTCCTTTAATGTGTTGCTTTCATTTGCTGTATGATTTCCTGTGTTTTTTCCAAGAACCGGGCGGATAACCCCTGAAGAAGGGCGGGGGTGTCTGCCTCGGTGGTTAATCGGATGATCGGGCTGGTGTTCGAAGCCCGTATCAAGACCCACCCGTCCTTGAAATCAACCCGTACACCATCCATGGTGTTTACCTGTTCGTATTCCTGTGAGAGCACCCCTTGGAGTTTTCTGATGACATCGAACTTGATGTCGTCAGCACATTCGATTTCCTCTTTCCTTGTCGGATAACTCGGCGTCTCCATCACCAGGTCATGGAACGGTCGTTTCACCTGGTCAAGGATTTGCGCTATCTTTAAAGGCACGACGAGTGCGTCATCGAAGAGGAAGTATTCCGGGATGATAAGATGTCCAGAGGATTCTATCCCGAGGAGTGCTTGGGTTTGTTTTGCTTCGAGGGTCAAGAACGTGTGACCAACCTGTATCTGCTTGACGTGATAGCCGAATGGCTCGAGTTGTTCTTTGACGGATTTGGAACATTCGACATTCACGATAATGGTCCCCTTCTTTTGTTTCAGACCATAGGTCCCGATGATGATTCCTGTCTGATCCGCAGAAAGAATCTGCCCGGTGTTATCAACGATGACTGCACGATCTCCATCACCGTCGAAGGCGACGCCGAAATCACAGTCATATTTCTTAATCGCTTCGACAAGTGCCGTGAGATTCTTTGGTTTGGGATCTGAAGGGCGTTTTGAGAAGGTCGGGTCTGGTTCACAGAATACCGGGACGACGCGAAACCCTAGGCTGGCGAAGATCTCTGGAGCGGAAAGTGTCATGCTTGCGCCACCACAGTCCAGGGCGACCGAAAGTTTTTTCTTGAATTGAAACCGGGAAACAAAGAAATTTTTATATCCGTTTGTCGCGTCCACCGGGGTCACCTGACCGATACGATCCCATGAGGCAAAGGGAAAGGAATCCTGCAGGACGAGGTCTCTAATGTTCATGAGATGTTCCTCAGGGAACCCGACTCCGTCACCGTAATAGAATTTGACCCCATTCCATTCTGGTGGCAAATGACTAGCTGTGACAAACGCAATCAAGTCAGCTTTCAGTTCCCCGCCGGCGAACAGTGTTTGCCCAAAGGACGTCGTCCCCGCGTGATGGATGTTGACTCCCGTAGCAGTGACTCCTGCAATCATCGCGTGTGCCAGGCTTTGGCTGGACTGACGGATATCGCCACCAATGCAAATGTGTGTTCCATGCATGGTGTTTTTCACATACGTGCCTGCAGCAAGCCCGATTTTGTAAAAGATGTCAGGAGAGATATCTTTGTTGTACAGCCCTCGGATGTCGTACGCCCGGAAAATGTGTTTTGAGATTGGTTGATTCATGACAGAGCACATGAGTTACCAGTTATAAAAAACTGATTGCAGAAGAGCGTGCCTCATTCGCCAATCACATTCCCAATCTGTTTGTTGGGGTATCCTTGTGGAATGGGTTGATTCCATACCACCATATCGTTTTGTTTTGTATCAGACGCGATTCTTTCATTATCCCCGACCGCGACGTTCTTCAGCACCGAGCCATCACCGATGATCACATGTTCACCAATCACGCAATGCTCTAATGTAACGTTGTCCCCAACTACGACTTCGTCAAATAACACACTGGATTCAACGGTGGAATTTTTTCCAACCACCACCTGGTTTCCCACACAAGCGTGCCGAAGCATACCTTGGATGGTGCACCGGTCTCCTGCAAGGAATGTTTTCTTCTGCGTCTCCA
>JBAZLE010000026.1:0-16610 GCA_041650455.1 Thermoplasmatota archaeon
TTTTTGTTTTATACACAAGGGTGTTACTGTATACATGTCCCATCTCCTGTTACAATCACTTATTATTGTTCAGAACGGGTATTAATCGTTTTCCCGGTGTGGTTCGTGGTTTTGTTGCATTCGCCATAATTACCTACTCAAAAAAATAAAAAAAGTGATTATGCTCCCTCTGCAACAATCTTTTCAAGAAGTTTTTTATGTTTATCACCGTAAGGATACCCGTATTTCTGGTCTATCATATTTAACTCCTCGAGTAGATCCACTGATTTGTTGAATAATTCAGTAAATTCCTTTTCTGCTTGTGCTAACTGCTCAGGCGATTTCTTCTTTTCATCCAACCATTTTTCACGCCAGTGCATCTTGCATGTGGTGGAATAGAATTTTTTTATTAATTTATGCGTAGCGAAATAATAGTCCAACCAATTCTCTGGCAAAGGATTATCATCCTTCCTGTATTTCCGCAAACGGTATAACTGTGCTCTATTTCTTTCTGGCATTCTTCTCACCTGGGTGGCATACTTCTCCATCTGTTGCGAACTTGCTGTTTTTATCTATCAATGTTATGGTATGTGGTGGAGGGATTCTTGCTAGTAAAAAACACTCTTCGCATAATGGTTCGCACGGTGCTGATAAGAAGTATTTTGGTTTGCCAGGAAAATCATCCCCGCACAATACGCATGTATAGGTCATGCTTTTGCCTCATCCATCTCCTCTTTGAGTTGTTGTTTTTTATTCATAGTTTTCAGTCCCCATAGCAGGACACGGAATCGAAGTCCCAAAACAACCGGTATTCCTGTTTGGTCGCCTTGCGCACTATGATAGATTTATCCAAAGGCACCACATATTCGTTGTTACGGACATAACAGGGGAATTTTCCACTATTAGGTTCGATCATCACATATTCGCCGTCCTTTGGTGTGTCTCTATCGTCCTGCTGGAGGATATCGTTGTATCTCCATGCGAGGTCGTGGATCTCTTTATTCAGTTGGTCCCGTTTCATCATTTTCAGTTCGATTTCCTGCTCTACCTCGTCTCGTGTCTTATCCATGCAGAATCACTCCTCGAGGTTCCAGTAACTATCGTATTCCTGTTTGGTAATTTTCCCTTGGAATGCCATTATACTATGTGGGCGTGTGCAGAAGAGTGCGTCCTCCGTTTTGTATGCCAGTTGTACTACTTCACCATCAAGGTTACCGGGTTTTGCCACCTCGAGATAATCACCGGGTTTGAGGTCCTTTGTTGCGTCCTGTTTCAATTGATACCGCAACCGGTCCATTTGTTCAGTGATTTCCACCTTTTTACTCCTCAATTTTTCAATCTTTTTATATTGGTTGTTGTGGTCCTGTTCGAGTGGTTC
The DNA here is from genome assembly GCA_041650455.1 of Thermoplasmatota archaeon. Taxonomy (GTDB): domain Archaea; phylum Thermoplasmatota; class E2; order DHVEG-1; family DHVEG-1; genus SM1-50. Next base: position 1,358 of record JBAZLE010000026.1, read on the forward strand.
CAGTTGCTTGTCGAGTGCTTCATATTCTGCTTTTAGTTTTTTTAACTCCTTTTGGTTATCTTTCATTTTTTTACCTCGGGGGTTTATTAGATTATCATTTTCTCTAGTTTATTAGCTGATTTGTCCGAAATCGTGTGGAAAAAATTATATTTGAAAAAATTATGCTGTATCTCAATGGAACGCTGCTGCTATTGTAATTCAGAAAACATCAATTTGCATGGCAAAAAATCTGGCAAACAACGATGGAAATGTCAAAACTGCAACAGAACATTCATGGAGTCTACATTCAAAGGATATCCTAAAACAAAATATCCATATGAATTCGTTGGTCTCGTATTATATGTTTATTCAACAAATAAAAATTTAAAAGAGACTGTATCTTGGGCTAATTCGTTTGCGTCTGTGACTGATATAAAACAAAAACGAATACCAAAACAAACGATTTATAGTTGGATAAAAAATTATGGAAATACTTTTCAACAATGTATCTCGCAAAAAGAAGCTTTAAATTATTTTAATGAACATAAAATTATTAAATCTCGTACTACAAAAGAACAGGATGCATACGAGTTAAAAAAATATGAACAAGATTTGTCAAATTACTATAGGGAATTAATCGTAAAATACAATGATAAAATAATGAAATCTCATCCACTTAAATTACTGTATCCAGATTTTCCATATAACGAACCGAATTCATATCCAGAATTATTGAAATTTTTAACAAAAGAATTAGGTAAAGAGACAGTAATAACACTAACAAAAATTGATAAAGAATTATTGAAAAAAATATTAAAAGATAGAAAATAATTTTTATCTTTAAATCTTTAACATTTTTTTGTATTCTGCGCTTTTTTTAGGCGATAGTTTAATCGTCTCAGACGTCGGGTGTTGCCGGTAGTGTTCTTTGAGATCCTCATCGGTTGGTTCTTGTTGAAGTTGTTTTATCTGCTCTGCAGCCCAATAGTGTAATATAGATACTATCAAAGAATAACAAAAATAGAAAAAAAGATGGGGTTATTTTGTAAAATTCATAACTTGGGAAATCATTTCCTGCACTTTTTGCTGGACGAGTGTTTCGAGGTTCTGTTCTTGGTTCTCTAATCTCATAACTTTTAATTTCAGTAATTGGTTTTCTTCTTGGAGAATCTTTATGGTATCGTCCTGTTTCTTTATCTGTGGTTGTAAGACCTCGAGGGTTGAGAAAACACTTAAACAGTTGGAGAATTTATCATAGGTCTCTTTCATTTCTTGTAGGGATATTTTTGTATATGAACCGTTGCAGTATCCCCGGTGTCCGAGTAATTTCTGGACGATTGCCTCAGGCATCTTGTTGTATTCGAGCCGTGATGCGAAGAATTTGCGAAGGGAATGGGTGTGTATCAGATACCGTCCTGTTTCTGGGTCCTTCTTGTTCACTGGGTGTCCTGTTGCCTCAACGAGGTTTGCGAAGCGAATCTGCATGTATGAGGTTGAAACAGGGAACACTCGTTTGTCCTGTTTTTTCTCGTTGCGGAATTTTTCTGTAACACGTTTCGATTGTTCAAAGAAGCGAGGCATTTCTTTTTTCCACTCTAATAAGAGATCTCTTGCCTCTTCGGTGAAGAATGTGTCCCGTTTTTCCTCTTTCTTTGCGATACTGGCTCTTATGTGAATTTTTCTTCCTTCGAGGTCGATATCGTCCCAGTTAATGTGGGTTGCCTCGTTGATTCGGAGACCGGATGTTGCCATGAGTGTGAAAAGTGCCTTGTCCAAGAGTTGTCCGTGGGATAGTATCTGCCTTATTTCTTGGTTTGTTGGACATACATCTTCAGTGGCAATTAATGGTCGCCTGTTTCCTGCCTTGATTGAGGTAAGTGTTTGTATATCAATATTGATTTTATGATATGAAAGGAATTTATTTACTGCGATAATGGTTTGGTGTATGGTAAGAGGCGATTTATTTTGAATCGAATCATTGAAGTCCTTTAGGTCTTTATTGAAATCTCGTTTTTGTTTGAGGTATTTCTCTGGTGTTGTATTGAAAAATTTAAAGTATTTCCATATCGCTGTTTGATATGTGTGCACGGTTGCCTTACTTCTACAATTGAGAAGATACGAATCAATTATTTCATTTTTCGGGTTGGGTAGTCTCATATTTATCTCCAAGAATACATCGACTCCCCGGTATTTAATACTTTGTATATCTTTATTCTGAAGTAAATTTATATAAACATATCTTTACAGTTCTTATCAAAAGATTAATTTTTTTAAAAAAACTACTGGGGATTAGGATGAGAGGCGCTTGAGACGCTCCACTCCATGGATAGTACAGATAAAATCAAAGACAGCACGGGGAACGAGCTCCGCCCAGTTTTCATTTTGCATCATCCGTCTGCGTATCTCTTTTCCTGAATATCGTTTTCGATCAAAATATTTCGTTCCTTTTACCACATATCCTTTTTCGGAGAATAATTTTCTCGTGAAAGGATTATTTGCTATGATCACATCAAAGTCTGAGACAAGGGAACAAACATGATCGACCCATTTCGGAGGATTGTGAATATCAGGGATGGGAACAATACGGTAGTTCTGAATGCCCACAGCATCTAACGATCGGATAATCATCTGAATGCGTTCTTCCTCTGAAAAAGGATTATCAGCCGTATCATGGTATTGAGAAGATCCAAGACCGATAATGATTTCCTCATATTGGGTAGTTAAACGTTGTAACAACAAGAGATGTCCTTGATGGAAGGGTTGAAAACGACCGATAAACAATGCTTTCATATCAAACCTACGAACCATAAAGGGAGATTATGTTTTTTCTTTCATCTTACGAATGATTGCGTTGGTTTTTTCTTCTGTTCTTCTGAATAAAGAGCGGCTGGTTTCTTCCGTTCCGATTCCAGTTCTACTTTTCCGATGATTTTCGGAGGACGCATTTCTTTTAATTTGCGTAAGAGATCTTCTTTTCCAGAACCAATAAGCGCGGTTTGAAGAACATCGGTCAAGGTCTCAACAGGGATGATTTCTATTATTTTTTTGTATTTATCTTCGATTAGCACATCATTGAGATTCGCTTTGGGAATCAGGACAGTTTTCACCCCGGCTTCAGCAGCTGCCTCAATCTTTGCGGTGACACCACCAATCGGAAGCACGGTTCCTCGAATGCTAATCGAACCGGTCATCGCAACATCCTGTCGTACCGGAACATTCTCCATTGCTGAGATGACCGCGGTAATCAGAGAAATGCTTGCAGAGTCACCTTCGACGCCCTCGTAGGTCCCGATAAATTGAATATGAATATCATGCTTGGAGATGTCTCGCCCCATATATTTCTTGATAATTGCAGAGATGTTCTGAACTGATTCTTTCGCGATATCCCCAAGTTTCCCAGTCGCGATCACCTTTCCTTCAGACTGTGACCCCGCAGGAGTCACTTCCGCAACGATCGGAAGAACTAATCCGGAGAATTCACTCATGGAAGGGTCAGCAGAATGCACCGCAAGGCCGTTGACCACACCGACTTCTTCCCCGAGGGTTCTAAAGGATCGGTAGCTTTTCTGTGACTCCAATGCCCGATCAGAGACTTGTTGTTCTAACGAGCGCGCGATTCGTTTCGCTTCGATGACATGCTGCTGTGTGATGATGGAGTCCCGTCGCTCATAGGCGATATCTCCAGCGACTCGGATTAATCCACCGAGTTCACGTAATCGTAAGGAGAGTTTTCCCTTTCGGCCAGCTCTTCGTTGCGCCTCATGAATCACTTCTGCTACTGCTTCTTTGTTGAAATGCTTGATTTTCCCATCTTTCTTTACTTCTTGAGCCACAAATCGAATGAGTTTTTCCCGATTTTCATGGGAATCATCCATGACGCTATTGAGGTAACTTTCGTACCCGTATCCTCGGATACGTGATCGTAATGCAGGATGCATACCTTTTAATGCATCGAGGTTTCCTGCAGAGACCAGGATAAAATCACAAGGGGCCGGTTCTGTCTTCACCATTGCGCCGAAACTTCGTTCTGACTGTCCCGTGATCTGAAATTTTTTCTCCTGGATCGCAGTGAGTAAATGTTGCTGCGAGGGTAAACTTAAGGTGTTAATCTCATCGATATAAAGTACTCCCTTGTGTGCTCGATGAATCGCACCAGCTTCGACGAGTTGATGAGGTGGGGTTTCTAACCCAGCGGATTGAAACGGGTCATGCCGTACATCACCGAGCAACGCACCAGAATGTGCAGCGGTCGCATCAATGAAGGGAGGGACATCGGTTTTTTCATGGGAGACGAGGAGTTTCGGAATCATTTGTATTTCTCGTCTCTGCGAAAAGCCACCTCGTGCAACAATGAGATAGACCATAACAGCAGCAATCACCCCAAAAATCGCGTACTCCAAATGACCGGTCACCATCGCTCCGACGAGAGATAAGGTGACTATCAAGAGAACAATCCCAAGAATCATACTATTTTGCTGTTCGACTTTTCGTTTTGCTTCCTCTCGTTGCATGCGAATAATTTCATGTGCTTTTCCCGCAGGAACAACTCGGATTGTCGGTGTATTGGTATCCTCAGTATTGGGATAGACAATGATATCTTCGAGTTCTCCTTTTGGTAAAAACTCAGTCATGGCACGAGCGACCATTGATTTTCCTGTTCCTGGGTCTCCGATGAGCATGACATGCCGTTTTTGTTCCGCTGCTTTCTTGACGATGGCAACAGTCTGGTCCTGTCCAATGACTTGATCAAGGAGGTTTTCCGGGACCTTTAATTCCTCGGTAGTGGTGAATTTAATGTTCTGAATCCAGAGGTCAATAGGGGGTAGCTCCTGTTTTTCGGGTTCATTTTGTTGTTGATTGTCTGTTTGTTTTGTTGACATGGTAAAAACTTCCACACGACGAGATGCTAATCAAACACCCTCGTTTCAGATTCACCGACATATACGCATTTCATATATCAATTTTTTTCTTTCCTGGAAAAGGCGTCGCCGTTGGTTTTATAATGCAATAGTTCATATCCTTAGACAATGGCTTTTGACAGAGAAACTCTTGTTATTCCGGATAAAACCATTTTTGAAGAAAACGTTATTGTCACGAAGGGCGATGTTGTTATCGGTGATCGGTCGCTCCTGCGATTCGGGGTGAATACCGATGGTCGTATTTTTGTTGGCGAGCATGTCATCATCGACGGGAATCTTGACTCACCTCACGACGTGCGCGTGGATATTTTTTCTACGATTGGAGGCAATATCCAAAGCGGGGGTAACGTCTATTTAGGGGAGAAAACGAAGATTAAAGGTGCGTTGTCTCTCAAAGGTGATTTAGATGTGGGGGATAGTGTCGAGATTGAAAAGGGATTCGAAGCAAAAGGATGGATCAATATCCGGAACCCGATTCCCATTGTTATATATATCTTTGTATATCTTATGCAGTTGTTGAAAATGGGACGAAGTGAAGAAATCGAACGCATCCTTGAAGAATTGGAACAAAACGACGGAGATACCATTCCTATCTCAGAATCCTTTCTCTTTTTACCGAATAATTCAATCATCAGCATCTCCAATTCAAAAGTCGAAGGAAATCTTCAGATCGGCAAAGAATGCAAACTCGTGGGGAACTACGATGTTAAAGGGAATGTCTCGGTTGAGGAGAAATCTGAAATCTTCGGGACGTTGAAAGCCACAGGGAACATCTTTGTCGGTAAAAAGGCAAAAATCCACGGGAACATCGAGTCGTTAGCGTTGGTTAACATCACTGAGTGCGTGGAGATCATAGGAAATGTCTCCGCAGAGGAAATCTTACTTGCAAAAACTGCGTCCATACAAGGAACCTTTCATGCAAGAAAAGGAATTAACTTTGTCGATAGTTCAAAAGAAAAAGCAACGGAGAAGATTACACGCTTTGAAAACGATGTTGATGTGATCGACGAAGTAAAAGAAATGTTGGAGTAAAAAAAATGCAGCTTGGGATTGTTGGAAAACCAAACGTCGGAAAATCCACTTTTTTCAACGCCGCAACCAAAGCCCATGCAGAGATTGCAAATTATCCTTTTACGACCATCGAGGCAAACCGTGGGGTAATGTACATACGGAAACCATGCCCCTGCCGCGAGACCCATGTCACGTGTACCCCTCATAACTCACGATGCATCGATGGAATCAGATTCGTACCTATCGAAGCTATTGATGTCGCAGGGTTAGTCCCTGATGCCCATAAAGGAAAAGGACTAGGCAATAAATTCCTCGATGATTTACGACAAGCCCATGCATTGATCCATATCGTCGATGCTTCGGGAAGCACTGATGCAGAAGGAAACCCCTGTGAACTCGGTGCTCATGACCCGTTCTTAGACATCGCATTTCTTGAAAAAGAAATCAACTATTGGTTGTTTGGAATCATCAAAAAAAGTTGGGAGATTATTGCACGAAAATGCGAACTTGAAAACAAAAAAATCGAAAAAATGCTCACGGAGCAACTCACCGGCCTAGGAATAAAGGAAGAACATATCAACGGAGCGATACGAAAAATCAATCTCGATATTACGAAACCGTCCCAGTGGAAAGACGAGCAAATTTTCAAACTCACCGATTACGTGCGCGCCATCAGCAAACCCATCATTATCGCGTTTAATAAAAGTGACAAGGCACCAGACCACATCATGGAAAAAAAGGAAGAATTGACCGGGTATATTGTTATCCCTTGTAGTGCTGAAAGCGAATTGGCGTTAAGTAATGCTGCAGAAAAAGGTATCATCGCTTACACCCCGGGAAGCGACCAGTATACACTCTTGAACAAAGAAAACGTAACAGAGAAACAACTCAAGGCATTGGAGTACATCAAAACGCATGTATTGGAAAAATATGGATCAACGGGTGTACAACGTTGCATCGACGAAGCAGTTCGGATGCTGGATCTTATCGTTGTCTACCCGGTACAAGACGAGCATCATCTCACGGATAAAGAAGGCAGAGTGCTCCCCGATGCCCACTTAATCCCCCGCGGCTCAACCGCAAAAGACCTTGCCTATAAGGTCCATACGGATCTCGGAGATCACTTTATCCGGGGTGTCGATGCACGGACCCATCGGATCATCGGTGCAGATCATCAGCTAAAAGACGGTGACATCGTCAGCATCATCGCAGATATCTAATCTCGTAGAAGAGGATACTGTGCCGAACATGTAGGTGCATATAAGGCTGCATGGCGAAGGGATAACGAGCTGCCCTGTAGATGCATAGGTATCTACAAAACAGACTTTTATAGGTCCCATTGGTTGCTTTGTTTGGGATCACTCAAAAAATAATCTTCACTAGGAGGAAGACCGGTGTCAATAAGAAAAATCAGCAATAAAAGACTTACGCGAAATTTAAAGACAAAAAAAGCACCCTTACGAGTGCTTCCCCTGGCAACTTTTTATACAAGACATCGCCTGAAACAAAAAACACGAAAAAAAACGTTACAGGACACTATTGCGAAACAGTTCCCATCATCACCAGTCCAATGCAGCCTCGAAAATTTCTCCCGAATAAACGATAAACACGGGAAAAAATCCGGGATGAAAAGACCGCTTACGATAAAACCCTTTTGGAATTTCCATGGGAAGATAAGTACGTTACGATGGATTTTGCTGCTCATCGTCATCTACCTGGCAGCAGGCACAGGTGCTATGATGATTCAAGATGGGGCTGAATCGTTAAAAAATATCGTCATCTACAGCATCATGGGGTTCTTCACGTTCTTTATGGGGTACCTTGGTTGGATTCTCGCACGGGATGTTCTCGTTATTGTTGCAGGGAAGAAAATCAGTCATAACGAAGTTGAGATGGAGACATAAGCGATTTTATTTCCTCCATCTCTTTATATCTTTCTTTTGTATTCCCTTTTTTGAGGTAGTAGACGATGATTTGCTTTGATAACCATCTTCATCTCCGACGAGAGGGGAGATTCCTTGAGGCGGTCAAGGAATTCATGAACGCGGGGGGGACCCATTTCGTCCTGTGCCAGTACCCGATGCCGGAGGTTGTTCTGAAAGAAAAAAGCTATCAGACCTGTTATCAACAGACAATCCAGATGGCAGAGGAGATACGCACGATACTTGGGGTTGAGGTGTTTGTTGTAGTCGGACCGTACCCTGTTGATCTGTTGTCGTTGCAAGAGAAATTCGGACGACAGACCGCTCTTTCGATCATGAAAAAAGGGATGGATGAGGCAGCGAGCCTCTGCAGGGAGCAGAAATGTATTGGTATCGGAGAGATCGGACGACCGCATTTTCCTGTCGATCAACAACTCATTCAGGACTCAAACGATATAGTAGCCTACGGGATGCAGCAGGCAAAAGATGCTGGAGTACCGGTCGTGTTACACACAGAAAGTGCCACACCACAGCAATGTAACGAATTCGTCGAGATGGGCAAGAGGGTTGGTTTACACGCAAATCAAATCGTCAAACATTTCGCACCACCTCTCATCACTCAGGATGAGAACTTCGGTCTTATGCCCTCAGTGCTTGCAACAAGAAAAAATATCGTAGCAGCATTGCAGAAAGGCAACCGATTCCTCATGGAGACCGATTATATTGACGATCTGCGACGACCTGGAGCGGTACTAGCCCCAAAATCAGTCCCAAAACTGACAAAAAATCTTCTGCAGGAAAACCTCTTATCCGAACATCAAGCGCATATGATCCATGTAACAAACCCACAGGCCACCTATCACATTGATTTGGACGGCTAGATTCATTTCCGAACATGAAGTACTGCTATATAGGGGAAAAGTGTTTCTTTTTATCAATTGGAGGACATCATGACACTCTTCCGAGGATTCATCGCAATCGACATCACCCCCACCCCTCAGATACTCACCTTTGAAAACGAGATAGAGAAAACCGGTGCTGATGTGAAACTTGTTGAACCGGAAAACATCCATATCACCCTAAAATTCCTTGGAGATACAGAAGAAAAATTCATTGAAGCTATCGAACAGAGTATGAAAGAAGCGGTCAAAACCATCAAACCGTTTCCCATCACCCTTCGGGGAACCGGTGTTTTTCCAAATAAAAACTATATGAAAGTCATCTGGATAGGCATCCTTGATAATGACCAGATCAAACCTATTGCACAGCAGATTGACACTGGGTTGGCTTCACTTGGCTTTAAAAAAGAAGCAAGAGGGTTTTCTCCACATCTGACGATCGGGCGTGTGAAAACCGCCAGAAATAAAGAAAAGCTCCTTCAGATAATGGAACACCACCAGAATGAGGAGTTCTCTGTCCAAGAAGCTCAAGCCATTGTTTTAAAAAAAAGCGAGCTGACCCAGAAAGGCCCCATCTATACAACCTTGCGAGAAGTGCGGTTATGAGATGGCGGTGAAACCATAGAAACCTGGTTTTTGACTCTAGCGATTCTGAACCTTGCCTTATTTGTTAGTGGCCTGGTCGTTCTTTTCCCAAAAAACACATGGAAAAAACCACTCGGCGAATATCCAAAGATTCTTGCCTATCACTCCGCCTATCTCGGTCTAATCATTACGGTCGTCTTAGTCCACCTTCTTGAGGTAAACATCCTCGATGCAGTCATAACCGATATACTGGATATGAACTTCACGTCAAGTATCCTCTTCATAGAGGACGGGGTCGTGCATTGGTTTTCACAGCAATGGACTCCTGTGCTTGTCTATTTTTTTGTCTTTTTCTACATCGGTCTGTACCCATTTCTACTGTGGTTTACAGTATTGTATTTTATCATCGTTGATGAGCGGAAAGCGATGAGAGCCTTTACCTACGCTCTCGTCGGGATGTATGCCATCGTCCTCCCCTTTTATCTTTTTGTCCCCATCACAAACGTCTATAGTTACTACGGGACGCCCTCAGCATTAAACATGGTCATCCCAAGCATCGAACATGTCTTCTACACCACAACGACAAACAATAATTGCTTTCCTTCCCTTCATGTCGCTATGTCGTTACTCCTTGTAAAGACCGTGTCTCTGACGAAGAATAAAAGAATGATCTACGTAACGTATTTCTGCGCCATCTGTGTGATCTGCTCCGTTATCTATTTAGCTATTCATTGGATAACTGATGTCATCGGTGGAATTCTCCTTGCTCTTGGGGTTTTCTACCTCGTACAACACTTCATGAAGGAGACGTAGATGGCCAAGGATTCAGAGCGAATAGAAACCACGGTGTTGCACAAGATAACACCTTCCGCAAAGGAAAAAAAACAAATACAAAAGGTCGTCGCATCTCTCAAAAAACGAGTGATGCATGAGATTAAAAAAACAAAGATCCGAATCGAAATCGAATTAGTCGGTTCAATCGCAAAAGACACCTTCATACGAAATGCGGTTGACATTGACCTTTTTCTCCTGTTCCCTCCCGCAGTCCCACGAGAGATACTGGAAAAAGACGGACTCGCGATTGGACGAGCGATTCTCCAACAGCAGGAAGAATGCTTCGCTGAACACCCGTACGTCCGTGGTCTGTTTCAAGGCTATAAGACCGAACTCGTCCCTTGCTATAAGATAAAGACGGCGTCACAGAAACTTTCTGCAGTGGACCGAACCCCTTTACATACCCGCTACATCGAAGAGTATCTGCGCGAATCACAGAAAAATGAGGTACGACTGTTCAAGCAATTCTTGAAAGGTATTGGATGCTATGGTGCAGAAGCTGAAATCGAAGGGTTTTCTGGGTATCTCTGTGAAATCATGGTTCTTAAATTTGGGACGTTTCAACAGTTGGTAGAGAAGGTTCGTCAGTGGAAGTATGGAGAAAAATTGTCTCTCAAAGAGGAACCCATTCCTGATTTTGCAACCCCTTTAACCTTCATCGACCCGGTGGACCCTGAACGGAATGTAGCCTCTGCCGTTTCTCATGAAAAATTCACCTTGCTGATTACCGCATGTCAGGAGTACAAAAAGGAACCACGACTGACTTTTTTCTTCCCCAACAAGCTGCGTCCTTGGCCCTTACAGAAAATCAAGGAGGCGCTCAAAACGAAAGAGTTCATCGGGGTGAGATACCCAAAACCAGACATTATCCCTGAGAACCTATATCCTCAGATCCGAAAAGCAGTACGAGCGATCCGGGAACTCTGCGAACAATACGAATTCGTGCTACTCGATGCTATGTTTACCATTGAAAAGAAAAACGTGTACATCATCCTTGTCCCAAAAACGAGGACGCTACCAAAAACTGTTCTGCATTCGGGACCTCCAGTGAGCCTAAAGAAAAATGCTGATGATTTTCTCAAAAAATGGCTTGACAATCCACGGTCGACAAAAAAACCATTTCAAAAAAACAACCGATGGTTTGTTGAGATAGAACGAGAGTATACGGACATCAGAGAATTGTTAGAAGACCAGGTGAGACAATTAAGTCTGGGGAAAAACATAGACGCAACGATTTTGGGAGATTTAACGGTTGTCGAAACCAAAAGTTTGCTTAGAGAAAATCTTCGGTTGTTTTGGACGTCGTATCTCGACCGACGGATGACCTGGGAACGATAAGAAATCTTCTTTTGTCTTAGGTGCCCATAGATATGTTTTTATGATAAAAGTTGATATGCATATGCAAGTACATATGCATACGGATGGGATGAATCTCAGAAAGTTACTGATAGTCATAATTATCGTGTTCCAATTCACTTCTTACACCAGTTTATTTACCCCCATTCAGCATTGTAAAGCAGACACCCCACCAACGCTGTATGTTGGACTTGGGGAGATATACCGCAGTATTCAAGATGCACTCAACGACGCGACAGATGGATACAGAATCTTTGTGTTCAATGGCACCTATAATGAGAATCTGATCATCAATCATCGTATCGACCTCTTTGGTGAAGACCGTAGCAATACTATCATAAACGGGAACAGAACAACCGTGATAACCGTCAATGCCGATAACGTCAATATCAGCCATTTCACGATCACGAACACCAATGCGTTAGATGCGACAAGCATTATCCAGATGAACGGGGAGAACTCAATTATTACGGATAACATTGTTTCCTCTGGATATCATGGAGTATCTCTCTTAAGGACGGATAACAATCTGATTTACGATAATATCATCCAAAATAACGCTGGCGACGGAATCCGGTTGTATCAATCTTATAACAATGTGAACATCAGCTTTAATACGATAACTGGAAACAAAAACGGTGTGTATCTCTACGCATCCGATGGAATCGATATTTACAACAACAATATCCAACGCAACAATCAGAGTGGAGTCTTCTTGAACAGCACGTGTCAGAACAATATTATCAGAAGAAATAACGTTTCTCGAAATGGCATTCATGGTATCTACTTGAATGATTATAGCGATTACCAAACCATCGAAGACAACAATTTATTCTACAACAATAATTCAGGGATGGTCCTCGAAAACTGTAGTATGAATTTCAATATCAACAATAACAGGGTGGTTGGGAATCAGAACTATGGAATCATGATTGTCGGTTCGACCAATACCCTACGCAACAACATCATTTCCTCCAACAAAAAAGATGGTATCTATTTCTCGGCTGACGATAACAACACCGTGTATAACAATACAATCAGTGCGAACGCCCTTGCGGGAATCAGGATGTATAACTCAACTAACAATAATATCAGAAACAATCGGTTTTTCTCAAACGATCAATATGGTGTGTACATTGATTTTTTTGCACAAAATAATTTGATTTACAATAATTTTTTCCAGGATAATCTCTACAACGCATTGGATAAGAGCATCAATCGCAACAGATGGAATGTCCCGAAAAGAGAAGGGATGAACATCATCCAAGGAACAACGGTGTGTGGGAATTATTGGGATGATTATGATGAATCAAGTGAGGGGGCAATCGACGTTGACTTGGACGGGGTCGCTGATGTACCCTACACAATTTATGCGTTGAACTCCGATAACGGACCCCTTCTTGATACGATAAAACCGACGATGGGGCTCCCTGCAGTCGCCCCAGGTGTACAGACGTTAGGAAAAACGACGAACCTCTCTATCACCATCATCGATAACACAGAAATTAAGGACGTCTACGTTAACCTCCTCTTACCAACAGGGCAATCATCGAATTTCAGTATCACCCAGAACAAAACAGGAGACACGTATTATTGTAACAAAAAATTTACACCAACAGGTAACTATACGTTTTTTGTCGTCGCAAAAGACCCCCAAAACTGGAACAATTCAACCAACCAAACTTTTTCTATTCGACCAGGCAACCCACCCAGCATCAAAGATAATTCACCGACCATAGGGAAATCATCAAAAACATTCACATTCAATGCGACAGTCACCTCCTCAGAGGCAACCGCATCTGACCTCCAGGTCTACGTCGTATGGAATCATGGTTCCCGTGGAAATAATTCAACAATGACACTAGCACGAGGAAATTATTTTGTTGGGACGATTACGCTCTCGCATAGCATAGAGAATCTGACCTATCATTATTATGCATGCGACACGTGGGGGAATCTTAGAGTAACTGAAGAGAAAAGAATAAAAATCATGGATACCGAAAAACCAGTGATTCGTGTCAACCGGTATGGATCTTCCTTTGAAGAGTTACCGAATAGCTATACGTTTGGAGCGACTGTCACTGACGATTCCATCGTGTCAACAGTGACCATCGAGTATTGGTATCACCATAGCAAGAAAATGAGTAGCACCATGAATGCGAAGGGCAATAACTACTACGAAAAAGTAATCCTCATCGAAGAAAAACCGGAGAGAGTCTACTGTATCATCAACGCCACTGACATCACAGGGAAGACAAATAATTCGAAGAACCCCTCTGCATATCATGGGGGGCCATATGTAGGATATATCCTTGAGAAGATTCTGCTCAACGGGTCCAGGAGTTTTGATCTCGATGGAACCATCAGTAGCTATGAATGGGATTTCGGTGATGGTACGACCGGAAATGGCAGTACGGTGACGCACGTCTATCATTCAAACGGGACATATCCAGTAACGTTGCTGGTCACCGATGATGAGGGAAATACCGGGATAAGCCGTACAGAGGCGACAATCATTTCGTTAGACCGGCATGTCATCCCTCTCGATCAGCTCGACTATGTCAATATCCGATATCAAATGACACTCACGGAACCTTTTTTCTGCTATGATTCGGATGGGAATGGGATTGTTGATACCTTTGTTGACCCGAACCAGGAACTTTTTGCAGTTCATAGCCAACCAGTGAATTTCAACGGGAATATCTTATTTTTACTTTCCATCGGTTCGGATGCGGTCCCTGAATTCTTTTGGAATACAACGACCGACCTTATGTATCCAATCTCCTATAGCATCAGCATCATACAAAACAAGGTAGTGGATATAGCTAATGAACAAGCCCAGGTAATCGTGACCGTGAACAAAGCACAGTGGATTTATTTTGAAATCAACGATGAATACCCGGATGCACCCGTGCTCATCACCACCAGTGGCAGGACAATTTCTGTTGATAAATTCTGGAGAGAAAACAACAAAATCTATGTCTTTGATGACCCAGAAACAACCTATCACTTTTCATACTACACTATTTTCCCAGCACCGATAGCGGTTTTTTCACCATCAGATGGAGGAATCATCAATGGCGATTATCCAACGATAACAATCACGTATAACGTCCCAGTGATGATCACCTCTGCGAGGTTTGGTTCAATGAATGTACAGTCCCAGTTGATCCGGTTGGATGATAGCAGCTACCTCTACACACCACCGGGGTATCTCGAAAACGGGTCGTATCCGTTCGAAATCACTGCACAGGCGTTACAAGGGAAAGGATCGCTTGCATCGTCAGTCGTTTATCTGTACTTTGCGTATCTCCCCCTGCCTCAGAAGAGTTTCTTAGAGGCGAACGGGCTCTTGATCCTCGTGAGTCTTGGGATAGGTGTGATCGGGGGCTTGTTGCTTTTCTTTAAAGTAAAAAATGTCTCTGTCGATGGATTCGTGTATATCCGGAATAAAAAAATAATCCCCTTCTTCAAATCAGTAATTGTCGGACCAGTCAGTGTTCAAATTCCTGACGAACATCTGAGTAGGGCAGAGTTCTATGTCGATGGGCAGTTGAAAAACGAGGTGTCGTCGTTCCCCGTGTTTTGGCAATGGAACGAAAAAGCGTTTTTGAAGCATACACTTGAGACAAAGGTGTATGATCAGGAGGGGAATAGCGCCTCGAGCGGGAAAATGGAGTTCTTTATTTTTAACGTTACAAAAGAGAAACAACTCTAATTAGATGAGTGTTCTGTTACATCATTTTCT
>JBAZLE010000027.1:0-16432 GCA_041650455.1 Thermoplasmatota archaeon
TATCCTGAAGAAAGATATTCAGGACAACGGGATATTGAATGGTATAACAGCCTTGTCAAAAGCCTTAAATTAGAGGATGTTCTTGTCATTAAATCTAGGGGGTGACATATGTCATGTCCCTACACATCATTTCTCAGAGATATCCGGGTGTTAGGTTTAAGTATAGGCAACAGTATTCCCGAGAGATATCTTATCTATCTGGCGGTGGAGACTGCCTCCCATAGCGAGCAACCATCTCCCTTGTTTTGGGGTGGTGCCTATAAGGGTGGGGTAGTCAGGAAATCCCGACGGGCCCATAACCCGTAGACCAATGGTTCAAATCCATTCCCCGCTACTCTTTTTTTTCTTCACAGCACCATGTTTATAAGATGATTTCTTTTCCTTGCATGATGTGAGCACATCGTCTTCAGAGAGGTTGTGGGAAATCGATTTTCTCCGTGGTATCGCTCTGCTGATGATGATTACCTATCATGTTGTTTTTGATTTGAATTATTTCGGGTTCACCGCCACGGATTTGAACTCCCCAGCGGTCCTTGTCTTCCTCTATCCGGTAGGAACGTTATTTCTGCTGTTGGTCGGTATTTCTCTTACGCTGAGTTATTCACGAGTGAAACACACGTTGACGAAGCATCAACTCAGGATGAAATATCTGAGACGGGGGTGTATGATTTTTTTTCTTGGCCTTCTCATCACCCTTGCCACCTGGATTTATCCGCATGAAGGGTTCATCGTCTTTGGGATTCTCCATTGCATTGGTCTGTCGATTATTCTTGCGTATCCGTTTCTCCCGTCTCGTCTCTCTGCGTTCCTGCTTGGGGTGCTGTGCATCAGCATTGGAATTATCCTGAGAATGACGGTGACCGTTGATTTCCCCTGGTTGCTCTGGGCAGGATTCGTTCCGACATCGTTCTACACCCTGGATTATTTCCCGCTGCTGCCCTGGTTCGGTGTCGTCTTGGTTGGGATCTTCCTTGGGAACAGTCTCTATCAGAATAACAATCGGAGCTTTGCGTTACGGGATCATTCAGGATTCATCATCACTCGCGTGCTCTGTTTCTTGGGGAGACATTCGTTGATCATCTATCTACTGCACCAGCTGGTTATTGTTGGGGTCTTGTATCTTCTCTCCGGGGGATAACCGGTTCACGTAGCGTTGTATTCTTGGGATGGTGGTGATGAGATGGATTTTTTTTGTATCCTCCCTCGTCTTGAAATCCCGCAGCATCCAGTACACATGGTCTGCAACCTCGGCTGGTTCTTGTCTGTTCTCGTACTGTTCGTAGAGGTCGATGAAGCGAAGGATCTGTTGTTTGATGTCAACAGGCTGCTGCTGAAACACCCAGGGGCAATGTTGTGCTTCCCTGCCGATCATCACCAGGTCGCAGCCGGTTTTCTGGAGTAACGACAGACCGTCAAAATATGAGGTGACGTCACCATTCGCGATCACGGGGATCCTGAGTTTTTGTTTGATTTGTTTCATGATCGTCCAGTTCACTTTTCCGGCATAGCCCTGGTCAGCGGTGCGGCCATGGATGCAGACTGCGGAGGCACCTGCGTTCTCAAGTTCCTGAGCGACGGCGACGCCATTGATATGTTGGTTGTCCCATCCACTGCGTATCTTTGCCGTCACTGGTTTCTCTGTCGCTTCCACCATTCCCCTCACGAGATGCTCTAGCTTCGGAAGATCTTTCAACAGCGCAGCACCACATCCTTTCTGCAGATAATCCTGTTCGATGCATCCGACATTCAGGTCGATGAGATCAGCAAACGGTTCGACCGCGTGCACTGCATTGACAAGAACGTTTTTTTCACCACCGATCAACTGCACCGTCACTGGTCGTTCCCGCTCTTGGATGTTCAAGAATGCTCCTACTTCTGAGTTGTTTTTCCCACTGATGAGCGTAGCGTCGATCATCTGGGTGTAGATCAACCCTGCCCCGTTTTCTTTACAGAGCATGCGGAATGCAGTGCAGCTCACGCCTGCTAGGGGTGCAAGCACAAAACGGTTTGGTATGTCCACAGTTCCGATTTTCATAGGATCCTACAAAGACGGTGATTAACGGTACCGTAACTTGAGATGAGGCACCTCGACCCCGGTCCCTCTCTGGACCGTTCCGACCTGTTTTACGGTCGCCTCAGAATGGGCCCGAAGAATCTTGATGGCCTCCTGGGCATCCTCCTCTTCCACGATGACGGTCAATCCCATGCCCATGTTGAAGATCTGGTACATCTCGAAATCATCGATGTTCCCGTACTGCTGCAAGAATCTGAAAATCGGCTGCGGCTCTAACGGTTCATCCAGAAGATACTTTACGTTACTTTTCAATCGAGGGATGTTCCACAGCCCACTGCCGGTGATATGCGCAAGGCCATGCACGTCGATTCTATTGAACAGTTCGAGGATTTCTTTGACATAAATCCTGGTGGGTGTGAGCATGATCTCCCCGATCGTCTTCTTCGGGTACCACCCGTCAGGAAACAGGTCCGTGTAGCAGAATTCTGCTTCCTCGATCACCCGGCGTGCCAGCGTGTACCCGTTCGAATGGATCCCGCTGCTCGACAGTCCAATGATCGCGTCACCTGGGTGGATTTTATCCCCAAGGATGATGCGGTTCTTCTTCACATACGCCAGACAGGTTCCCGCGAGATCAAAACCGTTGATCAACTCCGGGAGGTCCGCGGTCTCCCCGCCCACTATCGAGATGTTGGACAGTCTCGCGCCTTTCTCCAGGCCTTTGCCGATTTCTTTGGTGATCTTCGGATTTGGGTCCTCCATGGCAAGATAGTCGACAAACGCAAGCGGCTCCGCTCCGACACATAACGCGTCGTTGACGTTCATCGCGATACAATCAATACCGATCGTATCGTATTTCTTCAGCGCTTCCGCGATCCGAACCTTGGTGCCAACACCATCGGTGCAGAGGACCAACGCGTAGTCCCCAAACTCGATGAGACCCGCATAATGTCCCCCCATCGGTCTGCCAATCGTCCCTTTCCGTTTCGTACGGATGCTGGATAACAGCTGGTGGATGGCTTCTTCTTTCTCTTCGATGTCAACGCCGCTGTCCTTATACGTCATTTTCTTCAAGAAGGATCGCCTCTGATATGCCTGTATCACGAAACAAACTCTTTGTGATAAACTTTTTTATGCGGATGAGGTTGTCAGAGTTGTGAAACAATTAGCGGATATCGGGGAGCGAGCAGCGATTCGGCGGATACAAGCGCTTCTTACAAAAGGCAAACAAACCCGTGGCATTGGTGATGATTGCGCTGCGATCGACCTAGGGAACACCTATCTTCTCGTCACCACCGATATGATATCGCAACAAACCCACATCCCTCCACAGATGACCCCCTATCAGATGGGCTGGTTCCTTGTCGCAATCAACCTTTCGGACATCGCCGCAAAAGGAGGAACACCCCTTGGGGTTCTCTGTTCCTATGGGCTTCCAAAAGAGACCTCAACGATGTTTCTCACCCAGCTAGCGAAAGGGGCGAATGCGTGTGCGGTTCGATTCGGGACCACAGTCGTCGGGGGAGACACGAAAGAAACAACAGAGATTACCTTGTGTGGAACTGCGTTTGGTACCGTGGACAAAGACGAGTTTCTGTCACGAGATGGTGCGCGTCCAGGCGATGTCGTCGCGGTCACTGGAAGGTTAGGGAACGCCGGCGCTGGGTATTATGCGCTCCAACGCAGCCCCCGAGAAAAAAAATATTCCAAAGCGCTCTTAGAACCACACCCACGGTTGACAGCAGGTCGTCTGCTCGCCCAACTCCACTCGGTAACCTCCTGTATGGATCTCTCCGATGGACTCTCTGCCTCATTATATCAACTGCAAGAGAGAAATACGGTCGGCTTTGAAATAGACAAAGACGCTCTCCCACTTGCCTCAGGATTACCACAGCTCCATACCACCCTTGGGATCGATCCGTACTCTGTCGCCCTACATTTCGGAGGGGACTACGAACTCCTGGTAACCCTTCCGCCGAAGAGAGTTGAGAAGACCAAAAAGACGTTACAACAACATGGCATCCTTTTCACATCCATCGGGAGAGTCACTCAGAAAAAAAAGATACTCTTGAGGGAAAAAACAAGAAAGAAGATTCTTTCGAACAAGGGATACGAGCATTTCAAAACACATAATTTTTCGCACCACAAACAGGTAAGGGCTGTTCAGCAAAGGTTTTAAAGGAGTAAAAAGACACACTATATACTGAGAATAATGAGATACAAATGGCTTGTCGCTCTTACTGTCGTTGTCGTCTTTCTTTTACTCATCGGCTACTACGCGGGTTTCTTCGGTACAACTTTTCATTTGACGAACGGCAAGCCGACGATTGCGATTACCTATCCCTTCGACAAAACAACCGTCTCGAAACTCGTGATGATCAGTGGGACAGCAGGGAACTCAAAGGGAGAGGAAAACATCAGTAAGGTCCAAATAAAAATCGGGGAGAATACCTGGGTGACGGCAACCGGGACTACCCTCTGGAGCTATGACTGGACCACGTACTCTGTGCCCAACGGGCAATACACCATTCATGCACGATCCTTTGATGGAGAGGACTATTCCGATATAGTCTCCGTCAATGTAACGGTCAACAACCCGACCGCTGTCGACTCTGGGGCTCACAAATGGGCGCTGTTTATCATCGCTGCAAACTTCCCCAAAAACAATGAGACGAAACTAGGAAACGGCGGCCTGTACCTCGCTGAAGCGATGGCAGCGTACTTCATTGAACATAACCAGTACCCGACCTCTCAGATCATGATTCTTTTTGATGACGGGTGGATTCGCAGTGACAATGGATACGGTGCCAAACTCAAAACACTGCAAGAGCGGGCTCACAAGTACGATATCTCCTATGGAGGAGCAACAGAAGCAAATGTTCTTGCATCCTTGGACTATCTCATCAATGAGTCCAACAAATATTCTGATAGTGAGGTATTTCTCTGGATTTTCAACCATGGTGTAGGCAATAGCAATAAAACATTCACTGGAGGAAAACTCCTTCAGAACAGTGAGATTTTTCTCTGGGACGACACCGTCACGGACAAAGAACTCGGCGTCCTGCTTGCACCCCTGACATCCAAGAAAGTCGCGATTCTTATTGACGCCTGTTACGCAGGAGGGTTTGCCGATCGCACGATCCTTGATTTCCGAACGTCCCTGTTCTTCCGTTCAGGCATTCCTCAGAACGGACGAGTCGTGATCTCTGCAACCAGTAAGTTCCGACCGGGGTATGCCAGCACGATCCAAGGTCCACTCTTCTCCTTGTTATGGTTCGAAGGGCTCGTCACGGGGGAGGCAGATGGGTACCGCCCCGGGTTGTTCGATCGAGGGGTGTTTCGAAAACTGAAGGTCTTCCATGATGGGGAAGTCTCCGTTGAGGAAGCCTTCTACTATGCTCGGGCGATGCTTCGCACCGATGAGAAATTCCAGGATTTCAAAACCATGCAGCCGCAGATCAACGATGCGTATCCTCATCGAGGCTTGCTGCGAAACCAAGGCGGACTCATCCTATCAGAACATTAATAAAGCCTCATTCAATGGAAATTCTGCCATGAAAAAAGAGGCCATGTTTTGGAAACCTCTGAACAAGCAGACTGTACAATGTTTTCTCTGTCCGCATCATTGCCTCATCGCCCCTGAAAAAACCGGGCTCTGTGGTGTGCGAAAAAATGAGCATGGGAAACTGTTCAGTCTTATTTATCAGGCCTGCTCTTCGGTTGCTGTTGATCCGATTGAGAAAAAACCCTTGTATCATTTTTATCCAGGGTCTCAGGTGTTCTCGTTAGGCTCTGTTGGTTGTACGTTCCGATGTGATCATTGTCAGAACTATCAAATCTCTATGGCTCGCCCGGAAGACCAGTCTTTACGGGATCTGCCTGCAGAACAGCTTGCGGGGATGGCCCTGGGTCATGGGTGTCGTGGTGTTGCCTGGACCTATAACGAACCCACGATTTGGCATGAATATACCCTGGAGGCTGCCAAAGCAGTGAAGCAGGCGGGGCTGTACACGGTGTATGTCACGAATGGGTATATGGAGGAAGAACCGCTCAAAGAGATTGCCCCGTATCTTGATGCGATGAATGTCGATGTTAAAGCGTTCCATCCTGAGTTTTATCAGAAGATCTGTAAAGCAAAATTAGCCCCTGTTCTGCATACCTGTGAACTGGCGAAGAACCTGGGAATCCATCTTGAGGTAACCTACCTCGTCATCCCTGGTCTCAATGACGCTACAGAGGAGATCAAAGAGTTTTGTCACTGGATTCGAGAAACGCTTGGAGCAGACATCCCGGTGCACTTCTCCCGGTTTCACCCTGATTATAAAATGACTGAACCAGCCGCTACCCCCCTGCCCACACTTCTTGCTTGTCGCACCATCGCGACCGAGGTAGGCCTTCGATATGTGTATCTTGGGAATATCGGTCAGGGTGACTACGACAACACCTATTGTCCCTCCTGTAAGAACCTGCTGATTGAGCGGTATGGTTTCTCTGCGAACGTCAAAGGATTGACCCAAGGGAGATGTTCAAAATGTGGGACGCTCATTCCTCTGCCTATGGGGTAACTCCCTTGTGTTTTTCTTCTGTTCGATTAAAACCTGACGAAATATATATATTGAGGAAAAATTTAATAAAGGAGGAAGCATACTTATCCTTATAGATTATCATAGCCATATAAAATCAAGTGTACAGGTGACTTTATGATATCCCTAAAGAAGAATGATAAACTTATTCTCATTGTTGCTGTGGTGATTCTTGTCATTGCAGGTATTGGTGTAGCAATGTACCAATCACCCGAAGCGCCCACTGATTTTTCTTCATTGATAGTCAATCAGAAAAGCTACAATGTCAGCTGGACGTTACTGAACGGCTCCCTGAATACGATTTCTGATTTTGCTGGGAAAAAAGCTCCGTACTCTGACACGGTCACCATCCCGGAAGGAAATGTGAATAGTGTCACTTTCAACCTCACCTGGACCGATGATCGTATGACGGTTATGAAACGGATGGGATTAGACAGTTTAACCTTGGAAGTCACTATGCCTGATGGGGTGTACTCCTTTAAAGAGTCAGGAACCAGTGCACCGAAAACCGGGGATGGGACTGTCACCCGTACGATTGTAAAAGATATGATCCCTCCGCAGATTCCGATAAAAGCGGATACTGCGCAAGAAGCACAAACTATCCTGAAAACCCCTCCGTATTACGATGACTCCTGGACGGATAAGCCTATTACCATCAACGTCAGCTGTCACGTCGGAGAAATGCGGTTGCGGATTTTGAAACAACTCCGGGAAAAAGGCAATGATTTCGAGTTGAAAATCTCGTATCAATACTACAATGGTGTCTTAGAAGAGGATTCCACGAAGAACACCGGCGGGGACTCAAACCTGCCACCAGATGATATCTGGGCGGAACAAGAGATCATCCCCCCACCGTATATCTCCATGATTATTAGCACCGGATGTGGGAGATACATTTAACAGCGTTTCTTTTCACACAACATACCCCTTGTTTTCTTCAGTTTCGCCACGGACGTACTGTGAAATTTTTTTTCCTTTGTTGGGATGTTTAATATTGCTTAAGAATATGATTTCATCTCTTTTTATTTTTCAAACATAAGAGGGGGGATTTCTTTCACTCTCAATCCAAAGATTAGAAAGATAACTCAAGATGCGTTCGTTTCCCCTCGGTGATCGTTTGGATCATTCTTCAGATCCCAAAGTATCATTCCGCTGTAGGAGGTTTCCTGTGATGGTCTTTCCTTTGAGAATACCAACGATTTCAAGAAATAAAAGACCCATCAGATACAGAGATTGGAAAACTTCAAGGTCAATATTTAAAACGAAGTAGCGCTGCAACCCCGCCGATCCCAGCAAATTTTTTTCCCGCATCATGCATCGTGTTGATAATCATGAATGCACAGTGTGTCTTTCGTGCAAGGTCAAGCAGATGTTCCCCGTTTTTCGTTCGAATCAATACATCTGAGATGAACAGATGATCTGCAGCGCCCCGGGACAATGCCTCTTCCACTTCTCGTGTTCCATAGGTGACCAATCCATCTTTTTTGATTTGTTCAAACACTTTTTCAACAGCCTGGGTTTCTTTTGACACACGGTTCTCCTTGGTGATTTGTTCGACGATGCCAACCTTAAGTGCTTCATGGACGCCGTTCATCCCTGCATTGGCGGTCGCATGGGTGATAGAATCCTTAAAAAGCTGTGGTTCTTTTTCCTTTCCTGCTTTCATCACATGCTCTCTGGTAAACCCCGGACCGATGATGACCAGAGGGGAATCAGGTTTCTTTACGGTTTTAAGGACAGAAAGAATTTCACCGTAATATTCCGGAGTCGTTTCTTTGCTCTCATACATCTTGCCAGATCGATGCGCGTCGATCTCCGCGACACATTGCACCCCGCTCTGGTACAGGAGCGCCACGGTTGCGGCGTCATCATCAAGGGAGACAAACACCAGCATCGGTTGTGTTCGCTGCAGGACCGCTTCATCAATCCGTTGGAGTTGATGGGCTTTCCATTGTTGTTTCAATATCGAGAGTGGCTGCATCTCCTCGGCATCGACGTTGAAGGTATGGTACGACCCGAGATCCTGCGGACCTTCCCGGATAACACCCTGGATGCGAAGTCTGTTTGAGAATTCATGAAACGTGACTTTTTCGACACAGATCCCAAGCTTCATTTTTTTCTTCTCTGCTTTCTTGGCTCGCAGCTTATCTGCTTTTTCTCCTTCTGCGGTTCGAAAGGTGATCGCGCGGACCAAGTCCCCCTCTTCGATGATGTTATACAGATGCCAGATGTCATCAAGGTTCTCTGGGATCAGTTTGATTTCACCGGTTCTTGGGTCTTTGAAGATTACTTTCACGGTTGTTCACCTATTCAAGTTGAAACCCGATGGTCTTAATAATGGTACAATTCCCCGGTGGAAGTACTTTTTCGACCTGTTCGGTTGAAACCTGAAATGCCTTGGCAAGCTTCTGTGCGATGACGCTTTTCTTGGTTGTACCCGGATTGAGGATGACGTATCCTTTCGATGCTTTTGCAGCCACAGCGGGGATTGGGCCACCCATAAGTTTTTCGTTGTCCCCGAAAGGAACTAGACCGACCGCGATTTCGAGTTTGCTACGATGATAATTGCGTTTTCCTCTGATGATAAATGCGCCTTTCGGGACGTACTCCCCGCTCTCTGGTGTCTTGCTCACTTGCTCGGGGAGCACCCAGTATGCTTGGGCTTCCCCGAATTGGTTCCATGCGCGTGAATATGACGCGGCAAACACACATGCTTCCTCTAGGGTTTTTTCTGAGATTGGGATTTTTTCATCGGTTATCCCTTTGCTTTTGATGACGCAGCTGGGTGCGCCATGGATGTCTGCATGGGCGTACCGGTCGCCTTCGGAGAGGTATTTCTTCACCACGGTATCGTTGCTGGATGCATCGCGTCCCGCTACCACCAGGTTCCCTTCTGTGGAGATGAACCAGCGGAACCGTTCAAACCACCATTGTTTCTCAGAGGTCCCTTTGTTTTTCTTCTCGATGATTTGGATTTCCTTTTTTTTGGCTAGGTCGTGTGTTGTCCGCTCGATCGCTTCCTCGGCTCCTTTTAATTTCTCTTGGATTTTTTTACTCTCTTCGTATTTTTGATTCGCGTTTTCAGTGACATTTATCCGGAAATCCAAGCTGACTTCAGTCCTGTTTTCTTTTTCGTCGTTGAGGAAGAGGACTAGCTCGTTTTCCGTGGGATCGAACAGCTTTACCAACGGGTTTTTGCGAATGTTGTTGATCGCATCGTTTTTTTCTTTTTGCTGAAGCAGGTCTGTGATTTCCTGCAGGAGTTTTTCGCATGCTTGAAAATTTAAATATAGGAGGTTCGCCTCTTGTTTCTTTTGTTCGATACTTTTTTTGAATTCTTTGAGTGATTCTTGTTGTTGCGCGAGCTGTCGTTTTAATTTTTCCTGTCGTTTTTGGTGTGCTGTCTCCTGGGGTTCTTGTATGTTTTTTCTTGGGAGAAACAGTTCCAAGCCTTTGGAGTAACTTTCAGCTGGCTCATAATCGACGTTGGGGTAACTGCGGAAGGGGAACGGGAGGATGTCGGTGATCGTCCCTTCTTTTTTCACATATACCGGGTGGATGGTTTTTTCTTGAAAGAGGGCGACCAGACGTTGGAGTTCCTCATAGAGTCTTTCCCTTGTTGCGGGAGTGAGTTCTGTTGTTTTTGTGGATTTCTCAACACCCGCACGGACGCAGAGCTCTTCAGCGTACAGTCCGCTGAGGTTCAGGGCGGTCGCGAGAGTTCTGACGATGTCTTTTGTGCTTTTTGCCAGGAGTGCGTTGAAGTCTTGTTCGGAGAGATGAAACGGGTTTGTTTGAGCGGGCGGGGCTCTGTAGATCTCCCCGCTTTTAATCACTCGGGAGGCCCATTCTTGTTTGATGAGCGGGCGGATGATTCGTCCCTCTGGGTTCAGCAGGATGACGTTTCCTTTGGAGAAGAGCTCGCAGACAAGCGTATAGGTTCCTTCTTTTCTCCCTATCTTTATCAGGATGATGCGATCGAATTCATGTTGGGTGATGGCACTGATTGTTCCGTTCAGCAGGTATTTTCGGAGTGTCATGGCAAACAGAGAGGGTTTCTCCGGGGTCTCAAACGATTTCTGCGTGCGGCAGAGGAGCTGCCCGTTTCTGAGGAACAGGGATTCTTTCTGGTTATGTGTTTTCTGCTGCACTTTAAGGAGAATCTCGTCTCGAGAGAGTTGATAGATTTTTTCTACGTAACAGCCTCGTAGGTCTTGGAGTTCTGAGACGATGACGTAGATGTCAAATGCTGCCAGTCCTCGTTCCATAGGCGACGTGCCATTATCTCGTTCAGTGTTAAAAAAGAATAGCATGCCTGGCGAGGAAAAAATGAGGTGGTTGGCGTCCACCGTTAAATTTGTTTTCATTGTTCAGAGGCAGACTCCAGGGTCGTTGATCACCTGGTTCTTTTTCCCATATTAATGAAGCGGATTTCCCTCCAATCTGAGGAGTTTCTCCCGAGTTCATCGTACATCACCACGGTTATCTGGTGTTTCCGAAGGGAGAATTTGCTAAACTCCCATTTGAACGGGGCCTCGGTATCGGTATACCTCAATGTTCCGTCGTCGTAAAACTCGACTCGTTGAATCGGGGTTGTTGCGTTGTTGACTTCCGCCCAAATCCAAATATTGTCGATGACCGTTGTTTTGTATTCGCGTAGTGAGCGTTTTTTCATCCCGTCGTTATAGAGATACCCGACACAGGGTGAGGTGATGCGTATTTGTGGAGGGGTTTGGGGGAGATCTGCAAGAGTGGCGAGTGTCGCTGCGATGAGGCGGGTCATGTTCACGAGGTAGCTGATGTTTACGTTACTCATGTTGTCTCGTGCGGTATGGTAGTTTGGATCGCGGTCTCCTTCCCAGCAGCAGACGCATTCCCAGCCATATGGCAGAAATGTCGCGTAATCGCTCCATCCCATGTGATAACGGGCTCTGTTAATCGTCCCGCGGTTCACGGTTAGCCCAATCGAATAATTACTGTTCATGCTCTGGAAAATTTCTGCGACCCATCCTGCATCCTCGGTTGCGGTAACGGTCATCTTGTTACTCCCTTTGTCATATCCAATCATATCTGCGTTGATTTCCACAAGAATGTTGTCGTTTCGTTCGTATGCCTCTTTCGTATACACTTGACTGCCGAGTAATCCGATTTCTTCTCCGGAAAAGGTGACGAATTTCACGGTACGTTGGAACTCAAACTGGCTTAGAGCATAGGCTGCTGCAAGCACCGCGGCGGTTCCTGATCCATCATCATTCGCCCCTGGTCCTTTTGCGACGGAATCATAATGGGCGTTGAAGAGGATGATAGAATTGTCCTGGGCGTTTATGCCCGGTAACGTTCCTTCTATGTTTTGGCTGGTGAAGAGATGGAAATTCCGTCGGTGTCCCCATGCTGACCAGTTTTGGTATCGCACAAGCAGCCCCCTGGTGGTGAATTGTTGAGAGATGTACTGTCCAGCTTTTTCGCACCCATATGTCCCCGTCTTGCGAGGCCCGTATCCGACGATGGTCTGCAGGTACTGCAAAATGAGGGGTTCATCGATGAGGTCGAGGATCTCACGAATTTTCTGATGGGTTGTGTTTGGCCTTTCTTGAATCTGTAAGAAATCGATGGTTGTACTTTTTTGTTGGTACACACCTATCGATGATGCAGAAGCGGACAGGAGGATAACCAGGGAAAAGACAATGATGATTTGGGCAAAATGAACCGGTGGCTTCTTCATGGTTTCAGTACATCTTAGAAAGACATTGAATATTATATACTTTTTCTAATAGAAATATTAATGAGATATATGAAGAAAGATTTCGAAAGGAACTAGTTTTAGAACCGTCGCTTTCTGGGTGGTTTTTGTGCGATCTTTTTCACAGTTTGAAGCAGGGTGATAATGTCGAATGGTTTGGTGATGTAATCAGCGATGTATGGGTAGATATCGTTGAACTCCTCACCCTGTATGCGTTTCGCTGTCAACACGATGATGGTGTTTTCGTCGGTGAACCCATCGATGGTCATTTTCTTTATGGTTTCGATTCCGTCCATGATCGGCATCATGATATCTAGGATGATGATCCCTTGAAACCCTTTTTCAAGTTCAAGAAGGCAATTTCTTCCGTTGTCTGCCGTGGTCACTTCAAAGCCTTCTCGTTCGAACAGCTCCTGAAGGCTGAGAAGGATATCTGGATCGTCATCGACCACCATAATATTTTTTTGGTAGTATTGTCCCTCGTTCATACGTGTATATCTTCATATTTTTTATATATAAATGTACCTCGTACAACTGTCAAAAATGCAAAACAACCGTCTGTCTCATGGGATGAGGTGAGGTACCTCTGGGAAAAGGAAAGATGGGATGCTTTAAGCAGGAGAGGTACCTCAGGAACGTAGGAAGGATTGTTTTTGTCGATTCGTTTGAAGAAGGACGGGATGTGGGAAGAGAAGAGGAGGAAAGATGCTGCTTGCTACGCTGTGCAAAGGTGGTCTACTCCCCCAGGCGGAATTTTGAATTTTGCGTCTGTGCAGCTGTTGTTTTTGAGGAGATTTCATATGTTTTTATCCCTTCACCACTTTGCCATGCGTTTCTGCATGGCAATACATGCATCGTAAACGTAGTATTTATAATTTTCTCTATTTGCATGGCAGTATTGACTGGCAATAACGAAATGCATAAATACACACGAGCGGATAAACGGTCGTGGAGAGTTATCAAGAGGAATTAGCCCAGATAAAGGCCATCCTGAAAAATAATCCAAAAGGAATGACCGTCAGCGATATCGCCAGAGAAATCCACATCAACCGAAACTCCGTTGCAAAATACCTCGACATCCTCCTCATCTCCGGCCATGTCGAAATGGTCACCTTCGGCCCCGCAAAAGTCTTCTTCCCCTCCTCCAGAATCCCGCTCACCGCCCTGTTAAACCTCAGCCACGATTACATCGCCCTGCTCAACCGAGACTTAAAATTCCTCCAGGTCAGTGAAAACCTCCTAAGATTTATCGAAATCCAACGCTCTGACATCATCGGCAGACCGATTCAAACCTTCGCAGTCTCCTTCTTCCAACTTCCGGAGCTTGCCCACAACGCAAAAAAAGCCCTCGAAGGCACAGAACAGAGTATCGAAAAACAATACAAACAAAACAACCAAGCATTCTACCTCAGAATCAAGCATATTCCCACCACCTTCGATGACGGAGAACCTGGTGTGACCGTCGTCATCGAGGATATTACAGATCGGAAACAAACCGAAGAAAAAATGAAACGCACGGTCCAAGAATGGGAAATCATCTTCCATTCCATCTCTGACATGGTCTTCATTCAAGACAATGACTTCGTCATTCTCCGAGCGAATCGCGCGTTCGCCCAATTCCTTAACAGCACACCAGCAGCATGTGTTGGAAAAAAATTTCATCAACTCCTCTCTGGTCTTGACACCCCCAAAGTTCCCTTGCTGTCTGCTGAAGTACAACACACAAAAAAACCTGCCACCGTTGGATTCTATGTATCAAGCCTCAACAAATATCTTGAGCTCTCTGCGTTACCACTTTTCGCAGACTCTGGAGATGTCATCGGTTCTGTCTGTATCATGAGGGATATCACGGAACGGAAGAAAACCACAGAAACCCCCTAACCTGATACTTTTTTAAAACAACCAACCAAATCCAACGGCAGCTCATTCCGTTCGAATCTGATAGCTTTTTATATTGCGCGCTCATATATATTCTTAAAGACCTTGGTATCAAAAGGAGTAAGATTGAAATGAGGCATCTAAAAATCATTGTGATTATTGGCATAGTACTTCTCGCAACCGCACTGCCAATACGAAAGGCAGATGTTCCGATAGCACAGGAAAACGAGCAAGACGATGTGTTATCGTATGACTATCTCAATGACCACGAACTCGTCATCACCTTCCATTTATCCGAATTGCAGGAAAAGCGGATCACCACGGAGGAAGGGGATTTTATCCAATTCACCATACCACATTCAGGGTTTTTCGGAGACATCGGCAGTCCACAACTACCGGCTGTCACCAGAGTCGTTGCAGTCTCAAACGCCCTTTGCTCTCTTGAAATCATTAATTCTCATGTTCAACAAACCCGGAAAGTTTCAAGGATTTATCCAGTACAACCCCCACAGTCCGATGAGGAGAATCATGGGACACCAGATTTTATCTACGATACAGCAGCGTATGAAAGAGATGATGTTCTCCCAGAGCAACTCGTCGAAATAACAGGCCAGGGAAACATCAGAGACATTCCGTTTGTAAAAATTCGATTCTGTCCTCTCCAGTATAACCCATATCAACAAATTGTAACCATCTATGATACCATCGAGGTCAAACTGATATATTCAGCAACCCCGTCCTTGGTCGTTGAGCAGGAGTATACACAAAAACCGTTTTATCCATTCTATGAAAACGTCTTTGACAACTGGCCTGGATTTGTGTCACACACCATCTTCCACCAACAAAACATGCAGAGAGATACAGGATGTGACTACCTTATCATCACCCATCCAAACTTTTATTCTCAAGCAGTAGAACTGGCCGAATGGAAACATTCCATTGGGTTATCCTCAAAAACCGTCAATGTTACGGATATCGGGTCGACATCTCAGGTCATCCGCCAGTACCTCATCGACGCATACGAGACATGGGTTCCTCGTCCGTCGTACCTCCTCCTTCTTGGTGACGCAGAATTCATTCCAACATCCTATAGTAGTGGTGCCGCCACAGACCTGTTGTATGCGACAGTGAACGGATCTGATTATTACCCGGATTTATTTATTGGGAGAATACCTGCGGATACCGCTGATGAAGCAGCAGTGATGATCCAAAAGACCTTAACCTACGAACAAACCCCGCCCAACGTTCCGAGTTTCTATCAGAATTTCGTCGTCGCCGCCTACTTCCAGGATGATAACCACGACAGCTATGAGGACCGACGATTCGTCCTTACCTCAGAAGAAGTCAGAGATTACCTCCTTTCCCAGGGCTACAACGGCGAACGCATCTATTGTACAGATTCTAATGTGAATCCCACCCATTACAACAATGGCTACTATGCCAATGGAGAACCATTGCCACCGGAACTCTTACGACCGACGTTCGCCTGGGATGGGGACGCGAACGATATCATCAATGCCCTCCAACAAGGTATTTTCATTTTAAATCATCGAGACCATGGGATGGAATCAGGCTGGGGTGATCCCTATTTTACCACGGGACATTTCAACAGTTTTGCGAACGGAGAACTACTCCCCGTCGTCTTCAGTCTGAATTGTTTAACCGGGGCGTTTGATAGCGGAGAATGTTTCTGTGAGGAATTCCTCAGAAAAGACGATGGTGGTGCCGTCGCCGCCTTTGGCGCAACAGAGGTCAGTTACAGCGGGTACAATGATTACCTCTGCAGAGGACTCTACGATGGCCTCTGGCCGGAGTTTGACCCTGAACTCGGTGCGGATCTTCCGATGTACACGCTTGGTGAAATCCTGAACTATGGGAAAGCATACATGGCTGACACCTGGGGGGACCCTTGGGGATACGAAGAATATACCTTTAAACTGTTCCATTGCTTCGGTGACCCATCATTAGATCTCTATACAGCGCTCCCTGGGGCACTCGAAGTGGACGTCACAGTTCCTTCTCAGATGATCCACGTCTCCGTGCAATCAGGTGGGGTTCCCCTCCAACAAGCCCGTGTCTGTCTCCGTCAAGAAGCAGGATTTTATCGGACCGGGCTTACTGATGCCAACGGTGTTATTGAGTTTGACATGACCGGGACAGCCATGGACGATGACGTCTCGTTTGTTGTCACCGCGCACAATTATCTTCCTTCTATGG
>JBAZLE010000028.1:0-15927 GCA_041650455.1 Thermoplasmatota archaeon
TCAAAGAGGCGACGACCACGGAGGAGTTCTGTGCGTTGCTCCCCGCATCCATCAACGTCTTCAGAGAATGTGCAGCTGCTATCCGAGAAAACCGCGTGGACCACAAGGATCTCGTGTGCACGACAACGGTGGCAAAGGAGATCACGGCCTATACGGTGAACACGCTGCCGAAAGCGGCATTGCTGCAGCTGCAGGACCTTGGGGTGCACGTCCAGCCCGGTCAATCGGTTCGCTATCTCGTCACCGATGAATCTTCCAAGGGGTACAAACGACGGGTCTGTCTTGCCGAGAAGATGCAAGGAACCGAAGACATTGACGAGGGGTACTACCTCCGTCAGTTGGCCAAATGTGCGGAAAGCCTCCTCATTCCCTTTGGGTATACGAAAGAAAAACTCGAAGAGATGTTCTGAGGTGAGAGCGATAATGAGATACATTGCTTATATATCTTCGATAAATGAAAAAGTAATTAAATAATGTGTGTGATACGAAGTTCGACCTTCTCCCAGAGAAGGTGAAAAAGAGGTTAGAGAATCATGGGGAGTGTAACTGCAAAAAATATAAAGGCTGGTGTTCTTGCGACCATTATCTGTGGACTGTTACTTGTTGTCTCGTTAAGCGGGTGTCAAGAAACCACACCACCGGTGACAGAAAAAGTGCTGATCTTTGCCTGTGCCGGGGATGCAGATAAGTTAGACCCTGCAGATGTCACGGATGGGGAGTCTACCGCAAGAACCGATAGTATCTTCGAAGGATTAGTGGAATATAAAGAAGGATCAGCCGAGATACAACCTTGTCTGGCGACCTCATGGGTGATTTCACCAGATGGAAAAAACATGACGTTCACCCTGAGGCAGGGCGTCAAGTTCCATGATGGTACCGATTTTAATGCGGATGCGGTGGTGTTCTCATTTGAACGACAGTACAACACCAGTCACCCCTATCACCAATATGGGGAATGGGCGTACTGGGGATACATGTTCAGCGATATCGAGAAAGTAGAAAAAATCGATAATTACACCGTGAAGATACAGTTAAGTAGACCAAACGCAGCAATCATGACCAGCCTTGCGATGTTCACTGTCGCCATTGTCAGCCCAACCAACGCGGAGAAATGGAAAGAAGACGCGTTTAAAAACCCGTGCGGCACTGGTCCTTTCAAATTTGTGGAATGGGTAAAAGATGACCATATCACCGTAGAAGCGTTTGACGATTACTGGCGTGGAGCCACAAAGTTAGACAAAGTCATCTACCGAGTCATCACCGATCCCTCGGCACGACTCCTGGCAATCCAAGCCGGTGAAATTCATGGTATGGAGTTCCCGGATCCTGCAAGCTTCGCTACCATTCAAGCGAACACGAATCTGCAGCTTATGACGAAAGAAGGAATGACGGTTGGATATGTCGCGCTGAACTGTGGATATGGATATAATGATACGAATAGTAACGGCATGCGGGACGATGATGAACCCTGGGTGAAAACACCAGGATACTTCGAACCATTCACAAATAAATCAGTTAGACAAGCAATCAACTATGCCATCGATAAAGAATCCATTGTTGAGAATCTGTATAAGGGCACCGCCATCGTTGCAAAGAACGGGATGCCACCCTTTATGCTTGGACATAACCATAATATTGTTGATTACAACTATAATCCTCAGAAGGCTCGTATGCTGTTGACCCAAGCAGGGTACCCAAATGGGTTTAACACCACCCTGTGGGTGATGCCCGTTAGTCGACCGTATATGTTTGACCCCGGCAAGATCGGAGAGGCAATCCAAGGGTATCTTGCTGCGGTGAACATCACCGTCGAGATTTTCCAGATCGACTGGTCGACGTATCTTGAAAGAACCCAGGCAGGGGAGCACCCCATGTGTCTGCTTGGATGGACCGGAGACAACGGTGATCCAGATAACTTCATGAACGTCCTCTACGGATCGAATCAGTGCACGCTAGGGACCGCGGGAAACGTGGCGTTTTACAATAACACCGACGTGCAAGAATTACTGTCAGCCGCGTTACAAACCTACGATACTGCTGAGCGCGCTCGGTTGTACAGAGAAGCACAAGAAATCATCCACGAAGACGCCCCATTTGTGTATCTCGCCCATGCGAACCAAAACCTGGTCTTCAGAAAGAACATTCAGGGATTCGTCTTGAACCCAACAGCACGGTATTTCTTCTACCCTGTCGACATCGTCTAACACTCTCTCCCTTCTTCCTTTCATTTTTCTGATGCCCAGGCGGGAAAAAAAGGAGACGTTTCACGGGATACTGTTGATCAGAAATGAAATGGTACATCATTAAAAGACTGCTGCAGATCATCCCAGTTATCCTAGGAGTCACCCTTATCGCGTTTGCTTTAATCCATCTCGCCCCTGGCGATCCGGTTAGAACCATGCTGGGGCAGCATGCCACACAACAGGAAATCGATGAAATACGGACGAAATATGGTTTAGACCAGCCGTTGTATGTCCAGTATTTCATCTGGCTTAGCGACGTCATCCGAGGCGACTTGGGTCGTTCCATTCTTACTCGTGAACATGTTACCACCGAGATAGCAGCGCGCTTCCCAAATACCATTGAGCTTTCGATCGCTGCGATGATGTTTGCGACGATTATTGGTGTTGTCGCAGGAATTATCTCGGCAACAAAACAATACTCAATCGCAGATTATTCCATGATGGGGATCGCTTTATTTGGCATCTCTATGCCTGTGTTTTGGCTGGGGATCATGCTGATGATGATCTTCGGAGTGTTCCTTGGATGGCTTCCGATTGGCGGACGAATCGATCTGCTGATTCCTTTTTCGCGCATCACGGGTTTTATGGTGGTGGACAGCATCATCACAGGAAATGGTGCAGCGCTCATCAGTGTTCTACGTCATTTAATCCTACCTGCCATCGCGTTAGGCACGATTCCGATGGCGATTATCGCGCGGACAACCCGATCAAGTATGCTGGAGGTATTACGTCAGGATTTCATTCGAACCGAACGAGCAAAGGGGCTGTCTGAACGAAAGGTGATCTATAAGCACGCGATACGCAACGCCCTGGTCCCAGTTGTCACGGTCATTGGATTGAATTTTGGTCTGTTACTCTCAGGTGCAATTCTTACAGAAACCGTGTTCTCCTGGCCGGGTGTCGGTCGACTGGTTGTTGATGCCGTCTACGCACGGGATTATCCGTTGGTGATCGGTTGTATCCTGGTATTCGCGTTAGTGTTTGTGATCGTGAACCTCATCACGGATATCCTCTATACCTACATTGACCCCAGAATTCATTATGAATAGGTGATGAATGGCGAGAAAAAGAGAGACAAAAACCCATGAACTCATCAGGCGATTTCGATACAATAAATCAGCGGTTTTTGGTCTGATCCTCATTCTCTTTTTGGTCTTTATCGCAATCTTTGCACCCTTCGTTGCCCCCCAAGACCCGACACCGTCTCCTCCAGAGCTGGAAAAAAGCCTTAAACCAGGGTTCTGGAGTAATGAAAGTATCCCGGGATACCCTCTTGGCACAGACATGATGGGACGAGACGTCCTCAGCAGGATCATTCATGGGTCCCGGATCAGTTTAACCGTCGGGTTCATCGCGGTTGGTATCGCCACCGCAGTGGGGATCTTAATCGGAGTACTTGCCGGGTACTTCGGCGGATGGGTGGATAATGTCCTGATGAGAATCACCGATATCCTCTTTGCGTTTCCCTCGTTACTCCTCGCTATCGTCATCGTCGCGGTCATCGGACAAGGGTTAGACAAAGCGATGATCGCAATCGGGATCGTCTATTCCCCTCAGATGGCACGGGTCATGCGAGGCGCTGTGCTGTACATAAAAGAGATGGAATACATCGAAGCCCAAAAAGCGATCGGCTCAAGCAACACCCGAATCATCTTTCGACATGTATTACCGAACAGCCTCTCCCCGGTCATTGTCTACGGAACCCTCATGATGGCTGGTGCTATTCTCGACGCCGCGGCACTAGGTTTCTTAGGATTAGGGGCACAACCGCCAAGCCCAGAATGGGGCGCGATGCTTTCGGAAAGCCGGTTCTACATCGTCAGCGGCTCCTGGTGGGCTGCGACGTTCCCCGGGATCGCGATTGTCATCGCAGTACTAGGATTGAACTTATTAGGAGATGGATTACGGGATATCCTTGATCCACGTCTCAAAGAATAGGATGAAACACCATGGAAGAACTCTTGCGAGTCGAAGATCTCAAAACATACTTCTACACCCATGAAGGAATCGTCAAAGCCGTCGACGGCGTCAGCTTCACCATCAACAAAGGAGAGACCCTTGGGCTAGTCGGCGAATCCGGATGTGGAAAAAGCGTCACCGCGCTTTCCATCATGCGCCTGATCCAAAGCCCCCCGGGAAAAATCGTTGGTGGAAAAATACTCCTCGAAGGAACTGATCTCGTAAGGTTAAGTGAAAAAGAGATGCGGAACATCAGGGGGTGTAAAATCTCGATGATTTTCCAGGAGCCGATGACGTCCCTAGACCCGATGTTTACAATTGGTTCGGAGATCATGGAAGTACTGCAGCTGCATCAAAGGCTGAAAAAAGACGAGGCACGAACAAAAGCAATCGAGTCACTTTATACCGTCCGCTTCCCAGACCCAGAAAAACGAATCGATGATTATCCTCATGAACTCTCAGGAGGAATGCGGCAGCGGGTGATGATCGCAATGGCACTCTCCTGCAACCCTGCACTCCTTATCGCGGATGAACCGACCACCGCTTTGGATGTGACGATCCAAGCTCAGATTTTAAAACTCATCAATGAGCTACGAAAAAAATTCAACACCGCAGTGCTACTGATTACCCATGACCTCGGGGTGATTGCGAAAACCTGCGATAACGTTGCTTTAATGTACGCAGGTTACATGGTGGAATACACCGATGTGCATACGTTTTTCAAAGAACCCATGCACCCCTATGCACAAGCGCTCCTGAAATCCATCCCACGACTTGATACCGACGCAGGCCGGCTGAAAATCATCAAAGGCCTGGTCCCCAACCTCCTTGATCTTCCCACCGGGTGCCCCTTCCATCCCCGATGCGAGTTTTGTTATGAGCCATGCAAAAAGAGTCTTCCACCGTTGGTGCAAACAGGGAAACGTCATTGGGTACGCTGCTACCTTGCCGGAGGGAGATAATCGATGGATCATCTGGTTCAAGTGACAAACCTGAAGAAATATTTCTATCAGGGCGGGGGACCGTTTAAAAAGAAAGACGCGATCAAAGCGGTTGATGATGTGAGTTTCTGTATCAAGAGAAACGAAATCCTTGGTCTTGTCGGTGAATCCGGGTGCGGAAAAACCACCTGTGGAAAGCTCATCCTGCGGCTGCTGAACCCGACCGCAGGGGCTATCTGTTTTGACGGGCAGGATATCACGCATTTGAAACAAAAACAATTAACCGAATTTCGAAAAAAAATGATGATCATCTATCAGGATCCCTACGGGTCTCTTGATCCACGGATGACAATCGGGGCAGCGATCGCGGAACCCATGGAAGTTCATCATCTCACACAAACAAAAGACGAAAAAGAAAACAAAATCATCGAGCTGATGGAAAAAGTAGGATTGACTTCTGACCAGATCAACCGGTACCCGCATGAGTTCAGCGGTGGACAACGACAGCGGATCGGGATCGCACGAGCATTAGCGACCAATCCGACCTTCATCGTCGCCGATGAACCAGTCTCTGCCTTGGATGTCTCCATCCAGGCACAAATCATCAACCTCCTAAAGGATTTACAGAAGGACTTCGGGTTGACCCTGCTGTTCATCACCCATGATCTCAGTGTGATAAAACATACAAGTGATCGCATCGCAGTGATGTATGCAGGAAAACTCGTGGAACTCGCCTCAAAACAGGCTCTCTTTCGTGAGCCGTTACACCCCTATACCCAAGCATTATTGTCCGCGATTCCGGTCCCAGACCCGGACCGACAGACCCAGTATATCCCATTGACCGGTGAGGTCCCTAGTCTTATCCATCCCCCCCCTGGCTGTCGCTTCCATCCACGTTGTACTCGAGCCCGACCAGGATGTTCAAGGAGAGAACCAGAACTTCAAGAAGTAAAACCAGATCATTTTGTCGCTTGTCATCCCTGCTGAGATAATCATTGTGGGATGCCTGTTTTTTCATTGAATGCAGAACACTAAAGGAAATCAAAAAGTAGTTAAACATTATTTATTATACAATGATGCGTCTCTTATCGTAGAGAAGGTGAAAGAAAGAGGGAATTAATTATGCGAAGTTTTGAAATGAAAAATAAAAAGGCTGGTGTTCTCGCAATCTTTATGTGCGTCATGTTGATCACCATCGGGCTGAGCGGATGTACACAAGAACAGCCACAGAATGGCGAAAAACCTGAAATAAAAAATCCAACGACCATTGTCAGATATGACATCGGTGATGCCAAAACACTTGATCCAGCAGATGCATATGATACAGGATCCTCTGAACCAATCTTCCAGATCTATGATACACTGGTTACATATAAGGGAAACGACACAAAAACATTTTATCCTTGCCTTGCGACTGAATGGTCTGTCTCAAATGATTCATTAACATGGAATTTTAAGTTACGTCAGAATGTTAAATTCTCCAATGGAAATGCGTTTACCGCAGAAGATGTGGAATATTCTTTCGATCGAGTATTAATCATGGATGCTCCGGAATCTGGAGTGAGCTGGATCCTTGCACAATGTATGGATACAAACAGCACCACGGTCATTAATGATTATGAAGTTGAGATAAAACTGACAGAACCGTATGGTGGATTTTTAGCTCTTTTACCATATACGGTGGCTGCGATCGTCGATAAAGACTATGTAGAGGACCATGGTGGTGTTGTCGCTGGAGAAGAAAACGAATGGATGAAATTAAACCCGATGGGTACCGGTCCGTATATGCTTGACCATTGGACACGGGCAACAGAAATTGTCTTAAATAGAAACCCGAATTATTGGGGTGGCTGGGAAGGAAAACATCCTGAAAAAGTCGTAATTAAATACGCCGATGAGCCAGCAACACGAATTCTAGCGTTGAAAAACGGGGATGCTGATTTTACCTATATTCCGTATGCAAACCTAGAGGACATCCAAGGTGAGGAACATATTGTTGTGCACCCCTTCGATAGCTATGACATCAACATGGTCGTGATAAACACAAAAGCGAGTAATAATCAGTATTTAGCAGATGGTGAAGTACGAAAAGCATTAAGTTATGCGTTCGACTATGAAACAGCAATAGATACTGCTTGGAATGGATATGCAAGCAGATATGCGGGAGCAATACCAAACGGAATGCCGTATTTCGACACCCAAAACAATGGTGTTCCATTTTATAATTATGATCTCGCAATGGCAGAACAAATACTTGATGCGGCTGGATATACCAAATCATATGAGTTCGATGATGTCTTCTATCGGTTTAACGGGACAACCATCCGAATTTTCTATAATGCTGGGAACTCAGAACGAGAAATGATGGCGATGATGTTCCGGTCAGCACTTGATGAAATCGGTATTCTTTCATCGATTATTGCAGAAGGATGGCCACAGCTTCTCCATAGAATGTATACGACAGATGACTGGGATTTGATGTTTATCGGATGGGGACCAGATTATAATGACCCCGATGATTATATCTTCCCATTTATCGCATCTGCTGATGTGAACGGAGATACATATAACACGGGGTACAAGAACGAAACGGTTGACGAAAAATTACTAGAGGGAAAATACTCAGCGGATCCTGTGGTGCGAGCAGCTGCGTATAAAACCGCTTACGACATCTACATACAAGAACCACCGTTCATCTTCATACAACAGAGACAATACATTCGACCATGGAGAGATTGGGTACAGAACTACTCATACAACCCAGTACGTGAATGGTACTTCTACGACTACTACAAGGCCTACGAATAAAACCATCTCTTTTTTTCTTTTTTTTTTAAATTATGAAGACATGGGAATTCATAGTCCGAAGACTCCTCCTCCTCATACCGGTTATTCTTGGAGTAACCATTATAACATTTACGGTTTCCCATGTTATTCCCGCTGACCCTGCACGAGCCTTCGCGGGCGGACCAAAAGCACAACCTGAGGTCATTGAACGAATCACCAAAGAACTCCATTTGGATGAACCTATTTGGATTCAATATTTTTATTATTTAAATGATATTATTCATTTCAATTTCGGGAAATCCTATTTGGAAAGTCGCCCTGTCTCGGACAGTCTTGCGCAATATTTCCCAGCGACCTTAGAACTGACGATTTTTGCAATGGTAATCGCGATTCCTTTAGGTATCGTTGGAGGGATTATCTCAGCCATACGGAGAAACAAATTATCCGATCATATTACTCGAATCATCGCGATTATTGGGTATTCGCTACCGATTTTTTGGTTAGCCCTGATGCTGCAATACGTGTTTGCTTATCAGATACCGATTTTGCCGTTGGAAGGGCGGTTAGCTATCGCAATGAACGCGCCATCGACGATTACCGGTTTATATGTTATGGATAGTATTCTAACGGGGAATCTTACCACACTTGGATCATCATTGTATCATCTGATCTTGCCTTCGTTTACGTTAGGGTTCGCGACCCTTGCATTAATCCTGCGGATGACGCGGTCCAGTATGCTGGAGGTCATGGGGATGGATTACATTCGCACCGGGAGAGCAAAAGGACTCTCGGAGCGGACGATCATCTATAAACACGCGTTGAGGAACGCCTTGATACCGACCATTACGGTCACAGGTCTTGCTTTCGGTGGGCTTCTTGGTGGTGCTGTATTGACGGAAACGATTTTCAATTGGCCGGGGATGGGACGATTTGCCGCAGAAGCGGTCTTGGGTTTTGATTTCAACGCAGTGATGGGATTTACGATACTCGTCGCAATTATTTATGTGGTGGCGAATCTTATCGTTGATGTTCTGTATGCGGTGATTGATCCACGAGTGAGACTCGGGGGTGGATAAGATACCACCGCAAGTGAAACTTATCGATAATTTCTTAAAGAAGCATGAATCAAAAATTAAAGATCTAAGATTCATGGGTCATCTCTTCCGAAAAAGTCTCTTGTCAATGATTGGATTGATATTGATTCTTATATTGATAATTGTCGCATTATTCGCACCATTTCTCGCAAGTCAACACCCAGCCTATGTACGAGTAAGCACTGACCAGGGTACTACTGTTACCGAAGAACGATGGGATATCCATTTTGATCAGAAATTATTACCCCCCAGTGCAGAACATTTTTTCGGAACCGATGACTACGGTCGTGACATCTTCAGTATGGTCATCTACGGGTCTCAAACATCGTTCCGTATCTGTATTATCGTCGTTGCAGTTTCAACTTTACTCGGGATTATCCTTGGGGGTATTGCAGGATACTTTGGTGGAATCATTGATGAAATATTAATGAGAATCACCGATATCTTCCTCGCAGTACCTTACCTTATTTTGGCAATGGCAGTCACCGCGGCATTAGGGCGAAGTATCGACAATATAATGCAAGCTTTAATTATCGTCTGGTGGCCTGCATATGCTCGTTTAATGCGAGGCCAAGTACTTGCAGTCCGTGAGCAACAATTCGTTGAAGCAGCACGAAGCGTGGGTGCCAGTAACTCACGAATCCTTTTCCGCCATATCTTTCCAAACTCGTATGCACCATTGCTGGTACAAATCACCTTAGATCTTGGAGCAGTACTTCTGGTAGCCGCAGGACTCAGCTTCCTTGGGTTGGGAGCATCCCCAGGTACCGCAGAATGGGGGCTGATGATTTCCTCCGGTCGGATCCACATGTTCCATGCCTGGTGGTACGTCACCTTCCCCGGTCTTGCGATCTTGCTGGTCGTTCTTGGATTCAACCTTCTTGGTGATGGTCTGCGAGATGTAACGGACCCAAAATTACGAAGGTGATTGCATAAACAACGAACCATTACTTAAGATAACCGACCTGAAGACCTACTTCTACACCTACGAAGGAGTCGTGAAAGCCTTAGAGGAAACCAGCTTTCAGATTTGGAAGGGGGAGACGTTCGGATTGATCGGGGAGACCGGGTGTGGGAAGAGTGTGACCGCGCTCTCCGTGATGGGGCTTATCCCTCAACCACCAGGAAAAATCATGAAAGGAAGCATCCTTTTCAAAGGAGAAGATCTCCTCAAAAAAACAGAAAAAGAAATGCAGAATATACGCGGAAACGAAATCTCCATGATCTTCCAAGAGCCGATGACCGCATTAAACCCTGTCTATACCGTCGGAGAACAAATAGCAGAAGTGATTTTACTTCATGAGTCGTTTCCTGAGCAAGATCAGAAAATACCCTGGTACAATTTCTGGAGGAAACGGAAACAGAAAAAAGCGATAGAACAGAAAGCATTTGAACGAGCGATCAACGCCCTTGATCTAGTGAAGATCTCTGACCCGGAAAAGGTCGCAAAACAATACCCCCATGAGCTTTCGGGGGGGATGCGGCAGCGGGTGATGATCGCGATGATGCTCGCCTGCAACCCTGATTTATTGATTGCGGATGAACCGACCACCGCCCTGGATGTCACAGTCCAAGCACAAATCCTTGATCTAATGAAAGAACTACAGCAACGCGTCGGTACCGCAATCTGGTTGATCACCCATAACCTGGGGATCATCGCTGAGATGTGTGACCGGGTCGGCGTGATGTACGCAGGGTACATCGTGGAGATTGGTACGACGGAAAAAATCTTTGATAACCCGGATCATCCGTACACGAGAGGATTGATGCGGGCAATACCTAAAACCACGGAGGCTCGGAAGCGATTAGATATCATTCCAGGGTGTGTCCCGAACCTCATCGAGCCACCAAGTGGATGCCGGTTCCATCCACGCTGCCGATACCGCACGCAGGTGTGCACCGAATGCGACCCACCGCTTCGTGAAGTAGAAAAAGACCATCAGGTCGCCTGTCATCATTATGAAACCGTGAGATTTTCTGTTGCCTCGAGGGAGGAAGATGGAAGAGACTATTGTTCACGCAAGTAATCTGAAGAAATATTTCCCGATGAAGGAAGGAATATTCTCCTCGACAAAAGAACATATCAAAGCAGTAGACAATGTCGACATTG
The DNA here is from genome assembly GCA_041650455.1 of Thermoplasmatota archaeon. GTDB lineage: Archaea > Thermoplasmatota > E2 > DHVEG-1 > DHVEG-1 > SM1-50. The sequence goes on from JBAZLE010000028.1 coordinate 11,135, forward strand.
AGATACGGAAGGGAGAGACCTTCGGGTTGGTCGGTGAATCCGGATGTGGGAAAACAACCCTCGGCCGCGTTCTGATTCATCTGATCCCACCCACCGCAGGCACCTTGCTCTTCATGGGATCAAACCTGACCGCGATTACCAAAGCAGAGCTACGAAAACTCCGACCGCACATGCAGATCGTGTTCCAAGATCCCTCCTCGTCATTAAACCCTCGGATGACGGTGAAGACCATCATCGGGGAACCATTGAAGATAAACAACCGATACAAAGGAGAAGCTCTGACCGCAAAAGTCCTGGAATTACTGTGCACCGTTGGACTGGATGAACAACATATGTACCGCTATCCTCATGAGTTCAGCGGCGGGCAGAAACAACGGATTGGTGTCGCCCGAGCCCTTGCCTTAAATCCTGATTTCATTGTGCTTGACGAGCCGACCTCCGCTCTGGATGTCTCTGTCCAGGCGCAGATCCTCAACCTCTTCAAAGACCTACAAGAAAAATTCCAGCTGACCTATCTGTTCATCACCCATGACCTCAGCGTGATTAAATACATCAGTGACCGGGTCGGGGTGATGTACGCAGGGAAAATCGTGGAGTACGCCCCCACCAAGGACCTGTTCTGGGAACAGCTCCATCCGTATACCAAAGCACTGCTGTCCGCAATCCCGATTCCAGACCCCCGGTTAAAAAGAAAACATATTCATTTGAAAGGAGAGGTCCCCAGTCTGATCTCACCACCATCCGGGTGTCGGTTCCACCCGCGATGCCCCCAGGCGATGCCGAAATGCTCAGAGGCAGAACCGCCGCTCAAAGAATACCATAAAGATCATTTTGTCGCCTGCTACTTGTATTGATACACACCACGATAGGTTTATACCTTTTTGAACGATTTGATGGACTGGTGTAGATGGAAGCACGAAAGAGTCGACTGGATCTTCATGTGGAAAAAACAGAGAACCTGATGAAGTATCTGCTGAAGAAAAAAAAGGAAAACATCCAAAACAGCCTGGTTCGACCCGTCTATCAGGAAGCCCTCAAAAGCCTGTTTCTCGTCGGAGTCCTGCTTCTCGACACGCTCCTTCCCCTTGAGGCGTACCGAAGCCTCATCTACCCTCTGAACATCGTCGTCTCTCTCATCATTCTTGGTGTGTTGTTGTACCTAGAACTCCGTGTGTATAACGCCATCTGGGGGAAAAACGGTCGTTGGTCCCTTGAGAAATACAGAAAACCAATTGCACCGACACCGGATGAAAAAACAGACGAAAACTGAGTTATTTCTTTTCCCGGACCCAATTGTAATGCCGTATTTTAGCGGTTTCCCCAAACCCACAGAACGCGCACCGTCTCTTCTGTACATGGAAGGCATGTCTTCCGCAGCGTCGACAGGCGATATGGGTGGTTTTCCCACCAGCTCTACTCGTTGTTCCCTTTGTCATAGTCGATACCCCGTATTCTACGGTGATATATAAATGATATTGTCCCCTCTGACGATGACCTTGTCATGCTTTGTTTTCTTCTCGTTACGGACAATCTCATCCGCGGTTTTTAACACCAGGTTCATATGAGGAACATCGTACCCGTCAAGGATCCCTTGGTATTCGACCCCGCCTCGGAGTTCCACGATGACTCGGCTGTTCAGACACGCATGGAGGAGCTTTAATGGTTTTTCCATAGCTGTTACCTAGGAGAGACGAAATAGAGATAGCATTTATAACAGTTTGGGCTTTCATCTTCAGGATAACTATTAAAACATTTAAGGGAATATCTTCCGCATGGCTGTGAAGATAAAGAACCGGCATCGTCTGAAGGAACGTGATGTCAAGCAGCTCACCGCAGAGTTACAGACCTGGTTTGGCGGTGATTTTCTGAACGGAACCGAGGTCGTCGATGTCGGATCGGTGGAAGAGTACACGGTCCTGTTGGTGAACGACAGCATTGATTTTCTCATGCTTAATGACAAAATGGTGTTGACGCTGCAGGGGGTGATGAAGTATCAGCCGAACGCCAGATACGTCGTCATCGACATGGGTGCGGTTGGTTTTATCATCAAAGGAGCGGATGTCATGGCCCCCGGGGTTGCCGATGTCGATCCAATGATTCAGAAAGGGGATTTTGTCTGGGTGTGTGATGAGAAACATCGCAAGCCGCTGGCGACCGGGTTTGCGTTGATGCAGGGGGAGGAGATGAAGACCAAACAACCAGGGAAGGCTGTGAAAACCCTGCAGTATGTCGGTGATCGGTTCTGGACGCTGACTCACTAGGGAAAAGATGATTCTTTTCGTATCAACTCGGAGATAATTTTTGGGAGTCGGTGCAGATTCTTTGAGAACCGATGATCATCCGTGTAGAGGTGTATGGTCGCCTGTTGTGCCAAAGCGAAGCTGAGGACCCAGTGGTCAGGGACGACGTCGTCGAGAGTTCCTCGGAGAATCGTGATCGCGGCAGGGATCTTCTCTTTAAACAACCGGGGGTCGTGCATTTCTTGCAGGATTCGTAACGGCATCCCCTCGATAGTCGTCAGGTCAATGTCTGGTGGGATGATTGCGGGGTTGAGAAGGATGAGGTGTTGAACTGTTGGATGGGTCAGTGCGGTGGATGTAGCAAGGAACCCACCGAGGGAAGAGCCGATGAGGACCACCTGAGGATCGGTGGATATCGCCTCCGAGATACGCTGAAGACACTGTGAGATTCTGAGTTCCTCAGGAGGACTATCCCGATAGACGATAGGGAGTGCTTGTAGTGTTTCTTTGAGAAGCATTGCTTTTTCGCCATTCGGGCTTGATTGGTAGCCATGGAGGTAATACAGCATGGTATCACGTCTATTCTTTGGGGAACTAAGACAGATTGTTCTTTAAAAACTATATTGTTTGGGAGATCATGGTGATTATGAGGTTTCTGGCTGTGTTGAAGGCTGGGGGCCATCTTGTACTGTTCCTTCTCCCTCTTCTTCACTGGCGATGATTTCTGCTTTGACCTCATCAAGGATCGTCAATATATCGTTCAGTTTAATGCGTGGTTCCTTGATGAATCGTTGTTTGACGGTCCATTCCCAATTCCCTGTGTCGAACATTTTTATCTTGAGTGTTATGCGTTCGACAATTTTTCCGTTCTCGTTCAACCTCACACCCCAGCCGGTATGTGTGGTGATGATTTATAATGTTTTTCTTTTTCTCTATTGGTCTAGATTGCCGTATCGAGGAAGTCAACGAAGCATGATGCAGCATGAATCGAACGACCATGCTGAACCTCGAAGCAATCTTGGATGAATACAACAACCTCGAAGCAGATTTATCCGACTAAACATCATCCAATACCACCAAGTGAAATACAAAAAAAAGGGTTTTTGCCCTTTTATTTTCTTTTTTTCCTTTCTTTTTTATTGGCATTATTCCAGTATCTTATCGAGGGCGGTCTACTACATGATTCGTTTCTTTCGCCAAATCAGTATCCCAACAGCGATTGCATAAAAGACAAAGACAAGCTCGAAACCCGGTGTTTTTCGCGGCTCTTGATACGAGGTGAGTCCATAGGTCTCGTTGTACACATAATCCCAGTTCCCATCCCCATCTTTATCAATCAGGTAACTGCCATCATCGTTTCTATCAATCGACATGATCTGTTGGGTTTCATCAGAATAGAACGCATCATAGACCCCATCACCGTCATTATCGAGGAGATATCCTGCTCCCCTTGTTTGTACTGCATCGATGTAGATGTTCATCTTGGAAGAAGATTCGGTTTTGTTATCGGTCACGGTCACCGTGAGATTATACCGTCCTGCGCTCATCCAACTGTGGTTCATGTAACAAGGATCTCCACTTGGTAAAACTTCGCTTGTATTTGAGAACGATCCTCCCCACTGGAAGGTGTATATCAGTGAATCATTATCTGGATCGGTTGATACTGCAGTATAGATATAATAGGTATTTTTTGTGCCGAGAAGTGGGCCGGAGATGATTGGGCGGAAAGGAGGTCTGTTGCTTTCATTGCTTGTGTCTACTATCATACAGGTCGTCGTGGAAGTACTTGTTGCTTCTTCATTATCAGTCACTGTTAGGGTGACTGTATACGTTCCTGGTTCAGTATATGTATGTGTAACGATCTCTCCAATACCGTTGGTGTTATCACCAAATAACCAGAACCATTTCGTGATGCTTCCGTCTATATCATCACTTTTAGAACCGTCGAAGGTAATTGGATCGTTGATGTATCCTTGGTAGGGTTCACCAGCAGATGCATCAGCAATAGGTTTGATATTCTGCGGTTCTTCCTGCGTTCCTTGGTTTTTTTTAAAAGTCGCAGTAACCGATTTATTTCCATTCATGAAAAGCGACTGGGGGCTGGTTTTCCCGGTAAGAGCTCCAGAAAAACCACTAAAGGTGGAACCAATACTCGCATTCGCCCATATTCTCACGACATCACCATAATAGAACGGACTTGAAGCATTCGCCTGAATCGTTCCCGTTCCTGTACCAGTCACCATAAGAGTCAATGTATAAGGTCCACGAAAAGTAAATTCAGCATTAACAGTGGTATTTCCATAAATAATCAGGTCCTGCGGCGAAGTCGTTCCAGAAAGACCCCCAAAGAATCCCGTGAAAATCGATTCGATACTCGCATTCGCCCAGACCGTCACAACATCACCATACGTATACGGACCCCCCGGACTAACCTGAATCGTCCCATTACCCGTACCATTCGAAGTAAGAGTCAATGAAAAACCACTTTGCAACGAAAACTGCGCATTCACCGACTTATTCCCATTCATAACCAAAATCTGCGGCGACGTCATA
>JBAZLE010000029.1:0-15842 GCA_041650455.1 Thermoplasmatota archaeon
CGGGGGCGGTGCGCTCACCCGGGAAAAGATCATCGCGTACCATTCAAAGAAGTTCCTTGTCATTGTCGATGAGACAAAAATCGTCAAAGGCCTCGGATGCGACTGTGTCCTCCCTGTTGAGGTCACCAAGTTCGGGTGGTCGGCGACGAAGAAAGCGCTCGAGGAGTTAGGGTGCACGGCGGAATTACGGAAAATCATGAACGAGGCGTTCATCACGGATAACCAGAATTACATCATCGATTGTGATTTCGGGAAGATTGCGGATCCTGAGGCATTGGAAAAGGAGATTAACAACATCCCTGGTGTGCTGGAGAACGGGTTGTTCATCGGTCTTGCTGATGAGGTGATCGTGGGGAGTAAACAAGGGATGATGACGTTGGAACGGCAAGACATCGTGCAATAACCCTTGTCGGATCCTTGGAAGGATGGCGTATCCGAATGCTGTTTTCAGAGATGAATGCAAAAGACGCCTTGAAGTCCACCAAACAACGGATGTCGAAATACCAGACGGAGTTTCTCGAGCAGCTCAACGCCATCGAGGTTGACGCACATTGGTTCCGCCGGGTGTTCCATACGTTCGCTGCATCGTTTGTCTTCTATTACCTTCTCCCTGACGAGCCATGGATGAATCGTCTCAAGATAGTCGTTCCAATCAGTATCGTCCTCTGCATGATAGCCATTGAATATCGACGACTGCATGGAACGCTTGATCATCAGCGGTTCTTCGGTTTGCGAAGCTATGAGAAGAAACGACCAGCGAGCTACCTGTATTTCGGCATCGCTCTTCTCCTGTTGTTCCTTCTGTTCCCTCAGCAGATCGCCATCCCCTGTCTCCTGTGCGCCTCCTTCACCGATCCCCTCATGGGTGAAACACGATACCATCTTGGGAAACCAAAGGCGTCGCTCATTGGATTTCTTGTCTCCTTGTTCTTTTTCCTGATCACCTGGTATCAAGCAGACTGGTGGGTTTTGATCCTTGTTTCTGTGGTGGGGGCGACGGGTGCCTTGGTTGGTGAGGTAAAAAAAATCAGACTTATCGATGATGATTTCATGATTCAAATGCTGCCGGCAACCCTTGTGTTTGTTCTCTGGCAAGGACTCCTCCTCATGGGGATCAATGTGTTGCCTCCACCGATGGTCCATCCGTTATAAAGAGGAGAAAGCTATGGAAAAAAAGAAAGAGACGAACAAAGAACAAATCCGGAAGCTGTTGGTTCGGCTGGAGCTCTGGTTCGCCCCCCTGCTGATTCTCCTGCCGATGAGTGTCTCCCTCTTCTTCGTGGGGGATTGGTATGTGAGAGGATTCTCTCAAGGCGCCTCCCAGTATGATGGCGAGCTTCTTCTTGGTTTGTTGCTCTTCTGTGTGAATTTCTTCTTCGACGTCTTATTTCTCAGATCGATTCGACTGCAGAAGAGAAAAGAATGTTAGCCGCACAAAAAGAGATACCCGATGTATCCACAATAGATCAGAAGCATCAGGGCACCATTGAAACGAGACAGCTTCCCTCCGGTATACATCAAGGGAATCATCAGCAGACTGACTGCAAGCAGGATGGAGAGGTACACCAGTGATCCGGTAGCGTTCATAGGGACAAAGAATAATGAGATTCCTAGGACGAGCAGGATATTGAAGATGTTCGAGCCGATGACATTTCCTATCGCTATCTCTGATTGTTTCCGATACACAGAAAGACTGGAAATCACAAGCTCCGGAAGAGAGGTACCGACAGAAACCATGGTCAACGCGATGATGATCTCAGGGATGCCCAAGAACCGAGCGATAGATACGGAGGATTCCACCAGCAGCCATGCACCAACGATGACCCCGATGATTCCAGCGATGATGAACAAAAGATACTTTTGAGGTTTCCCAAATTCATTTACAGGTGGGGGGGTCCGTTCTCTCAGCGCGGCTCGAAGGAAATATGAGAGGTACGCAGCAAAGCAGACCAGAAAGATACCACCAGCGACCCAGGAGGGGACACCGATGATTTCAAAGAGCGGGACGAGGAAAAGCAATGCGGTTGCGGCAACCATGATCATCAGTTCCCTTTGAAGAATGCCCCGTTCTACTGCTAATGGCCGAATCAGAGCGCCAATGCCAAGAATCAACAGCAGGTTTGCAATGTTTGATCCAATCACGTTTCCTAAGGATATCCCGGGGATTTTTTGGAGAGCAGCGGTCGTCGAAATCGCAAGCTCAGGTGTTGATGTTCCGTAGGCAACCAACGTTAGGGAAATCACAAGGCTGGAAATTCCGAATTTCATCGCAGTTTTTGCCGTCCCCTCAATAAGGATATCTGAACATTTGTACAGAAACAGTATCCCAAGGATCGCAGCAGGAACCGCAAGCTCTATTGAAAACACAGGGGGAAATGAAAAATCATGTATAAATAAATACGTGAAAAACCTGTTTTTATTTCATAAAACGTGACGTCAGGAGTGTCGGCAGCACACATAAGCTTGCGACTAAGGAAAAACCGATGAGTGTGACGACGACTAAACTGAATTGATGCAGCGAGGGGATGTTCACCGCGAAGGTGGAGAGCAACGCGACAGTCGTGGTGACCGCGGCACTGACCAATGACCACCCTGTCGTTTCAATGGTCGTGATCACCGCCTCGGTTTTCGCGACTCCTTTTTGGATTTCTTCTCGAACTCGTTGTGTCGTTTGAATACTATAATCGATTCCTGTGCCAATCATTATCGAAGCGACCGTGAGGTTGATAATGGAAAGGGGAATGTCAAGCATGACTAATGCACCCGGTTCCCATGCGATGACCGTGAGAACAGGCAGGAGTGCTAAGAATCCGATACCAACAGAGTTAAATCCAATGATGAGACAGGCTAAGACCAACAACAAAGCTATCGAAAGGGAGATTGTCTGGGAACTCATGATTTGCTTATCAATCTCAACAGTGATGACATCTTGACCGGTCAGGGAAGAGACATACCCGTTATGGGGGATAACCGCGTTTTGTGCAATCTCATTGACGCGAGTGACCAGCGTTTCATAGGTTTTCACGCTTTGACCAGCAGGGAAGGTGACAAGGACGATTGTCCTAGAATATTGGTCATCCACAAGCCCGGTTTGTGCGATTTTATCAAGAATAATGACGTTTACTCCCATAAATTCCGCGAGTTTTTCAATAATGACGCTGCGGTCTAACACGTCATGAATCTGCTTGACTTCATCAGCAATCGAGTACGCTGACCCGCCTGCCGCTCGGATTTCCTCCTCCATCTCATAAATCGCTTCTATCACTTCAGGGTACGTCAGACCCTGGCTTTCCGTTTCAATGTACAGGGCGTTGAAATTCGCCCCGCTCCCAAAATTCCGTGAGTATTCAAGGAGTTTTTCGACTTCAGGGATACCCTGTGGCGCCATATCGAGGTAGTTGACGTCAGTGGTTACTCGTGGAATGACCAGGACGGAAAGAACAATGAAGAAACAGGCCACCATGAACAGTCGCTTCCGATAGTCGACTAGGAATCTCGCGAACCGTCTCCACTGATGAATCGTCTCATGCTTTTCAAACCGGAGAATCAGGCAAAGACAGGGGACTAAGATGGTTGCTGAGAGGAAGGTAAAGGCAATCCCAATCGCACAGCTCAAACCAAATGTCACCATCGGTGGCAAACTTGAGGTCATCAAGGAACTGAAACCGATAATCGTCGTAAACGCACACATAAACACGGCTTTGCCTGTCAATCCCAGGGTGCGTTCCACTCGAGTTATCTTATCCTCAACATTTCGTTCCTCAGCAAATCGATTCGCAAGATAAATCGAATAATCCACCCCCAGTCCTAGTAATAACGCAGCGACAGCTATCGAAAGGAGCGTTAACTGAGGCTGGATCGTTCCCAGCACCCCAAAGGTGAGAAGAATCGCATAGCCCAGAGGCATGAACCCGATGAGAAGACCCTTCAGCGTCCGATGGAAGAGAAACAGGACCGAGGCGACACCGAGCGCTGCTAAGGGAAGCACGATCGCCAAGGCCTGGAAGGTCTGCACCCGCATCGCCTGTTGCGTTGCAACAGAACCTGTCACAGACATGGTGGAATACCGCGCTTCTTTGTCAATGGTTGCTTTCACCTTACTGAGGATCTCGACGCTCTCAGCGTTTTCCGAAAGCTGGAAAATAATCACTGCAACCTTGTAAGAATCCAAGAAAAGAACTCCTTCGGTTGCATGCAGCCGAGCAAAGTATGTGGTGATGAGGGTCGGGTCCTCAGGGATTTCATATTTCCCTGTCCCACCCAGACCCTGCGGCAGAACCGGTTTCTGGTTTTCCTGTTTAATCAGCTGAGCGATGCTGTTTACGGAAAAGATCCCGTCCGCCCTTCCTTTGTCCAGCTCATAGGTGTTTATCTTTGTCGCCACCCGGTCCATCTCATGGAGCACATAGGGGTCCCGGATATCATCTGCCTCGACATAGATGATGATGGTCGACCCTATCTTGAACTCGTCATCGATTTTTCTCCAGAGCTGCAAGGTTGGATCATCTTGAGGTAAAAAGGTGGACAGATCCGGTTGCATGTAGATGTTCCGGATCTGCAGACCCACCAGGATGGTGATCAGCGTGAAGACCAGCAGGACTGTTTTTGGTCGTTTCACCAGAAGTTTTGCCAGGGAATGGGCTATCTTCATCGTACCCCTCCCTTCGGATCAATCGTGATCTGCACGTACTTGCTGTTATTCGAGGGCCCCGACAGATTCGCAATCCTATTCAACCGTGATTCAATGATTTTCGCACGACGCTGCAATAACAAGAGAGGGGACACCGCACCATAGACGTACGGGTTTTTCCCGATGCCGTCCGTCTTGATTTTTTCCCTGAAAATAATCCGCTGCGCATACATCTTTACCAAAAGTTCCCGAACAGTGCTTGGGTGAAGTTTGGTGCCTCGGATGATGTCATCGCTGCGTGCCCGGTCCTTCCGAAGAAGGTAGACATAGATCCGAGACTCCGCCCTGGAGTCCAGTACCTCATGGACTGCAGTCTCAATGTTTCTATCGATGGGTGATCGAGGTTTCCTCATACGAGTGCACCATTTTATTTATGACATTAAATAAAAAAATGTTGTTTTCTGGGTTTAAATACCTTTCCATTTTGTCGTCTGCCACCCGACAAAACATTTTATCGCCTCAAAAACGATAAAAACACCGCTGATGCAAACATTTATGTCCCCCCACCACCTCCCGTAAACACCAAGACCATGGACGAAAAAACCAGAGTGCAGAAAGACATCGTCATGTTCGAAGAACACATCACACACATCAACCAATACACCCTCACCGACAACCAAAAGAAAATTCTCGAACTTGCGACGCAATACTACGAAGACACCAAATACTACCACACCAAAAAAGACTACTTCACCGCGTTCGGCTGCATCAACTATGCCCATGGCCTGCTCGATGCACTCCTGAAAACACAACAGTAACGGAGGAGGAATGTATGAAAGTGAAAGGAGCTTTAGAGCACTATTACCATTACGCTTTTCCCATGCAGACGGTACTGGTCACCTGCAAGGACCAAAAAAACAACACCAACATCATCACTCTGGCCTGGCACACCCCGATCTCCCGAACCCCACCGCTCTACGGGATCTCCCTAGCCCCAAAACGATACTCCCACACACTCATCAAAAAAAGCAAGGAATTCGTAGTCAATTTCATCCCCTACTCCAAGGTCGAAGCAGCGCAGTACTGCGGTACCCATTCAGGTAGAACCGTCGACAAATCCTGCCAGACCGGGCTGACCCTCATCCCGGGGACAACCCTCTCCACACCCCGCATCAAAGAAGGCTACGCACACCTGGAATGCACCCTTGCCAAAAGCATCACCGTAGGCGACCATACCTTGTTTATCGGCACCGTCGTCGCAGTCTCCGCAGACGACACCGCGTTTCACAACGAACTACTCCGAACCGACCGCGTCCACCCGGTCTACTACATCGGACAAAACGCATACACCACCCTGGACCGAGCAAAACGAAAAACATTCTAACCAAACACAAGGGAACATTCCCTGTCCGCTTGCAGTCCTAACACCTGGGCGGCGTTCCCCTGGTTGACGCTCAACTCCAGAAAATGATTGCTTCCCACCGTGACCAACAGATCCCCCGGGGCAGCATACCCGTACGAGGGAACACACCGGACCTGCTCCCACTGACGCTCCCCGGAAACCACGGTGACCTGCTTGCCCTCGATATCAGCGGGTAGAATATCCTGAGGGATGTTCGTGATCAGGTTCCCAAACCGGTCCACATACAGGATTTTCCCGACAATCCGGTCTCCTCGATGCTCCCCCAACGGAAACTGCAGATCAACGAAATGCGTCGTCCGCGTCCCAATCTCCCCAAACGGCACCCCCCGCGCGATATACGCAGCAACAGGAGCAAAGATATCCCGCCCATGGAACGTCCGCGACAACGGATGAATCAGGTACTTCGGATTCGTAATCTCATAGACCACAAAGTCCCCCAGCAGATGCGCCGTCGGTAGCAAAATCCCATTATCCGGACCGACAAGAATCTGTTTCTTCGTCGTAATCACCAACCCCTTCCGCTCTGTCCCCACCCCAGGGTCCACCACTGCGACATGAACCGTACCTATCGGAAAAAACGGCGCCGTCGTCCACAACACAAACGCCCCTTCCCGGACATTTTGGGCAGACACCTCATGAGAGATATCAATAAGATGCGCATCCGTAATACTACTTATTACGCCCTTCATCTGGGCCACATAGCCTTCCTTTGTCCCAAAATCCGAAAGCAGCGTAATCCGTCTCATGCTCTCATCCATGCCTCATGTTTCGCCCCCATATGATTCGTCCACTAAAGAGCTTTCTCATCCCCTTTCCCCTCCATTTGAAGCAAAACTATATATGCAGGAAGCGTGTAATATAATAAAGAATGGAGAAGGAAGAAGGTATGGAGACTGGAGAGATGACGTTTAAAAAAACAAGTGTCGCAGAGGACATTTGGCAACAAACGGGGAAACGAAGCATGATCTGTCCTCGATGCAACGGATTTTTAACCGTGGTCCAGGTAGAACCACTTTACGACCCGGACAACGCCTACACCCCCTACCGCACCGTCGTCGAATGCGCCAGCTGTTCGTTCCGCATGGTCACCGAGTCATTCACCATCTTGGGGGGGATCAAAACATTCGACAACGAATACGTCGAGATCGGCAGCTGGGGACCCAGCGGAAGCCGCGTGCTCTCCCGCTTCAAACATAACATCAGCGCAAGCCTCCTTGATGAACTCAAAAAAACCCAGGAACTCGTCGAATTCCTCATCGTCAACGAACACGTCGTCCAAGTCATCGGATAACCTGTCATAAAAAAGAAACACACCGACCCAACAATTCAAACCAATTTTTTTTTTTAAAACACACCATAAGATTCAGCGTGAAAAAGATTCTTCTCAACCTATGAAAGAACAGACCATACTAAAAGAAAAAAAGGCAAATAAAGAACCACACCATACAGTCCTACGAGCTTCATGATAAAAAAAGCGGTTATTTTAGCGGCCGGTGAAGGAAAACGACTCAGACCATTCACCGAAACCATGCCCAAGGTCATGCTCCCTGTCGCCAATAAACCACTCCTCGAATACGTCTTTGACGCAACCAAAAAAAGCGGTATTGATGAAATCATCGTCGTCGTCGGCTACAAAAAAGAAGTCATCATGGAACATTTCAAAGACTACAAAAACATCAAAATCACCTACGTCATCCAAGACCGACAACTCGGCACCGCCCATGCACTCCTCCAAGCAAAAAAACACATCAAAGACACCTTCATCGTGCTTGCCGGGGACAACATCATCGATTCCGCAAGCATCTCCAAACTCGTCAAAGACCCCACAGACCACGCCCTGCTCATCAAAGAACACCCCCACCCCTCCAAATACGGGGTCGTTATCGTCGAAAACCGCAACATCAGCCGCATCGTCGAAAAACCAAAAGAAGACATCGGCAAATACATCTCCACCGGCATCTACAAACTCCCCCGCTCCGTCTTTTCCGACATCGAACGATGCACGGCACAAGGAGCCCATGCACTCTCCTCCGTCATCCAATCCCTCATCGAACAAGGAACACACATCAACACGCTTCTGGCAAAATCATGGATGGATATCGTGTACCCCTGGGACCTCATCACGGTGAACGAAACCATGATCCAGACCACCAGCGAATACACCAGCGGCACCATCGAGAAAGGCGTCACCATCAAAGGACCGGTCTGCATCGGCAAGGACACCAGAATCTACGCAGGCTGCTACATCGTCGGACCCGTGGTCATCGGTAATAGCTGCGAAATCGGACCGCATACCTGCATCTTCCCCTCCACCAGCATCGGCAACAACACCGTTGTGCACCCCTTCAGCGAGATACGCAGCAGCGTCATCATGAACGACGTCCACATCGCATCAACCGCCCATATCTCCCGCTCCATCATCGGAAAAGGATGCATCATCGGGGATAACTTCTCCACGATAACTGGGAAAACCATCATCGAAATCGACAACGAATTCAAAAAACTGGAAATCCCCATCGGAACCATGATGGGAGAAGACTGCAGCGTCGAAAGCCATGTCGTCGTCGACCCAGGAAAAATCATCGGCAGAAAATGCAAAATCAGCCCCATGAAACACATCAGAAAAAACATCTCAAGTGAAACCAAAGTGATGTAACGTGTGCGGAATCATCGGCTATGTAGGATTTCGAGAGGCAAGAACCGTCCTGCTCGAATCATTGAAACGACTCGACTACCGAGGATACGACTCCGCGGGTGTCGCCATCATCGACAAACACCTCAAAACCTACAAGGAAGTCGGCGAGATCGCAAACGTAGAAAAAAAAATCCCCCTGCTCAAAGGAACCACCGGTATAGGCCATACCCGATGGGCGACCCATGGGGCTGTCACCAAAGAAAATGCACACCCCCATCTCAGCTGCGACAAAAAAATCGCCATCGTCCACAACGGGATTATCGAAAACTACACCGCCCTGAAAGAAGAGCTCAAAAAGAAAGGACATCGCTTCCTCTCCCAGACCGACTCAGAAGTCATCGTACATCTCATCGACGACGTCTACAAAGGAAACCTCGAAGACGCCCTCATCGCAGCGATAAAAAAAATAAAAGGATCCTACGCCATCGTCGCAGTCAGCCAAGACGAGCCAGGAAAAATCATCGGAGCACGAAACGAAAGCCCTCTGGTCATAGGTGTCGGAGACAGCGAAAACTTCATCGCCTCAGACATCACCGCGTTCTTAAAATACACCAACCGAGTGATGTTCCTCAACGACGGGGAACTCTGCGTCATCACCACCGACTCCATCCAAGTGCTTGATAGGAACAAAAACCACATCAAAAAGAAAGAAGAACTCATCACCTGGGACGTCACCGACGCTGAAAAATCAGGCTTCCCCCATTTCATGCTCAAAGAAATCTACGACCAACCAGAAACCGTCCATCATGTCCTCCGAGGCAGAATCTCAGAAATGGAAGAAAAAATCACCTTCCCTGACCCTGTCGAAAAACTCCTCAAGGCCGAACTTAATTCGATTCACATCGTCGCCTGCGGAACATCCTTCTATGCAGGGTTCGTCGGAAAATACCTCATCGAACAGCTCACCAACATCCCGGTGTTCGTCGAACCCGCCTCAGAATACCGCTATTTCGGCTCACGAAACGAAACCTCCCTCATCATCGCCATCACCCAATCTGGCGAAACCGCAGACACCCTAGCTGCACTGCGAGAAGCACGACTGTCCGGAAGCAAGACTCTCGTCATCACCAACATCATCGGCAGCACCGCCACCCGCATCGCAGACGGATACATCCTGCAACAATCAGGCCCAGAAATCGGGGTCGCTGCAACAAAGACCTTCACCTCCCAGATCATGGTCCTCTTCCTCCTCGCATTAAAAATCGCGATTTATCAGAAGAAACTCGGGTCCAATGAGCTGTACAATTATCTCCTCCATTTAAAATACCTCCCCCGGCACGTCAGAGACGTCCTGGAACGAAGCGACGAGATCATTGCGGTCGCATCCCACCTCAAAGACGCCACCTCCGTGTTCTTCATCGGCAGAGGCATCAACTATCCCCTCTCCCTCGAAGGAGCCTTAAAACTCAAAGAGATCTCCTACATCCATGCAGAGGGATTCGCTGCCGGGGAACTGAAACACGGACCCTTCGCACTACTCACCAAGGACACCCCCGTCGTCGCCATCGTCACCCAAGACGAAACCTACGAAAAAATACTCGCAAACATCGGGGAAATCAAAGCACGAGGCTCACCCGTGATCGCTATCGCAGAGGATAAAGACACGGAAATCGAAAACCATGCGGACTACGTCCTCCGCTTCCCAACAAGCCCCCACCTGCTCCCCTGCATCCCCATCACCGTGGTGCTTCAGCTCCTCGCCTATCACGTTGCTGACCTCCGGAAATGCCCCATTGATAAACCACGGAACCTCGCAAAATCAGTCACGGTTGAATAAGGAGAAAAAACCCATGAAATGTGTGATTCTTGCCGCAGGCGAAGGAAAACGGATGCATCCACTTACCTACACCCGACCAAAGGTGATGCTCCCGATCGCTGGCAAACCAATCCTCGAATGGAACCTGTTAAACGCACGTGCTGCCGGGTTGAAAGAATTTATCTTTATCGTCAGCTACAAAAGTGAAATGGTACGGGAATATTTCGGCGACGGGAAACCATGGAACGTCACCATCAAATACGTCAATCAAGGGAAACCCCAAGGAACCGCTCATGCGATCGGAACCGTCGAACCATTCGTCAACGAGTTCATCGTCCTTTCTGGAGATACGATTTTTGGCATCAACGACATTAAACATACCGCACGGAAAGGAACCAAGATTGGGTTAGTCCAGATTGACAACCCAACAGAATACGGTATTGTAGAACTCAAGGGAAAACAGGTACTTAGAATCCATGAAAAAATGGACGACCCCACCTCCAACATCATCAACGCAGGTATCTACCATTTCAACAAACACATCTTTGAGTACATCAGAAACACAGAAGCATCACCCCGGGGGGAATTTGAAATCACGGACTCCATCAACATGCTGGTGACCCAAGAACACATGGAGGGCGTGTTTCTCAAAGAATGGCGAGACGTCGTCTACCCCTGGCACCTCCTCGATGCGAATGAAGAAGTTCTTAAGAAAATGAAAACCATAATCCAGGGGACCGTCGAGAAAAATGTGACGATAACTGGAACAATCCAGGTAGGAAAAGGTACGGTGATCCGCTCAGGGTCCTACATTGAAGGACCAGTCGTCATCGGGAATGATAGCAAGATTGGACCCAATTGTTATTTACGGCCGTATATAACTGTCGGTAGTCACTGTCATGTCGGAAACGCCTGCGAAGTGAAGAACTCCATCATCATGGATCATAGCAACGTCCCACATCTCAACTACGTTGGTGACTCCATCATAGGACAACACTGTAACCTTGGGGCAGGAACCACGGTTGCGAACCTTAAGCTTGATAAAAAAAACATAGCGGTCATACTAAATGGAAAGAAAATCGATTCAAAACGACGGAAACTTGGGATGGTGATGGGGGATCATGTCCAAACAGGGATCAATTCCGCTATCAACGTCGGAACGATGATTGGGAATCATGTTTTCATTGGCCCAGGGGCGGTTGTGAAAGGTGAAATCACACCCAAAACCATGATGTTGTAACTCATTTTATTAGAAAGAAACAGGACGAAGAAAAAAAGGCATCATGCAGAGGGATTCCATATCTATTTATAAGGAATAAAGAATTCGCTTGCGATGATTGCCCGCAAATCAGCTCTTATCATCTTCGTTCAACTACTGAATGGTATTCTTGGTTTTGTTGGACTGAAATTCATAGCCTTATACATGCAACCTTGGGAATACGGGGTTATTGGTTTTGCTTACGGATTTGTCGCCCTTTTCTCAATTTTTGGCGACTTAGGGTTTGGAACAGCACATGTCAAACGAATTTCTGAGGGAAAAGATCTGGGGAAATGTGCGAGTACATTTGCCACGATTAAATTGATAACAACAAGTGTTCTCGCATCAGCTACATTTCTATCAATAGCGATATGGAGATATGTTTTCGGACGAGGCTTTGAATCACCCTTGCACGAACAAGCGGTTTACCTTCTACTTGCCTATTTTATCTTAAATAGTCTCACGCAGACGTTCACCACCACTTTTTCTGCTAAAAAAGAAATCGCTAAAGCTAACATACCATATTTTATGTATACGCTTATACGCGTTATTATCACAATTTTTGTAGCTTATTTAGGTTTGGGTGTTTTAGCATTAGCATACACATACCTTCTTGGTGAAATCTTCCAGTTTAGTCTCGCATATTATTTTTTTAAATCATATAAATTGACAAAACCATCTATCGATTATATAAAGAATTATACAAAGTTTGCGTTTCCCATGGCAATTGCCTCAGCTGCATCTATCATTATCTTGAATGTCGATAGAGTTATCATTCAGTTATTCTGGGGTGCACAGCAGGTTGGAGAATATTTTGCTGTCTTCAATTTATCTCGTTTCATCATAAATTTTTCAACTGCGGTCGCTGTTCTCTTGTTACCGACAATATCCGAGTATCACGCGAAAAACAATATGGATGACATTCGAAAGTTGACATTAGCATCAGAACGGTATCTGAGTATGATTACCTTCCCGATTGTGATTTTACTCGTTGTACTTGCGGAGCCGGTCATTCGTATTTTACTAAGTGACCAATACTCACCGGCTTTAACCTCTTTGCAGATTCTACCTTTTTTTGTTCTCTTTGAGGTATTATCACAGCCATATCAAAGTCAATTACAAGGAATGAACATGCCTCACATAGTGAGAAATAGAATCGTAATCATGATGATAGTAAGCATTATTTTAAACCTAATTTTAGTACCCGTAGACATACGAAGCCTCGGGATAAAATTGGCTGGTTTAGGTGCCATGGGTTCCGCCCTCGCAATAGTGATTGCGTATTTTGTTGGATTTATTACCACCAGAGTGTATGCATTCCGAGTAGCTAACATGAAAGGTAATAATAGGATATTATTACACGTATTAGCAGCTGTACTTATGGGAGTGATTCTTTATTTATTTATACGAATTTTCCCTATTGGCAGATGGTATGAACTGGTAGGAATTTGTGTAGTGGGTTCTTTAATATATTTTTGTATTCTTTTCTTATTAAAGGAGTTCGACAAAAAGGATTTTTATCTTTTTTGGGATACACTAAATATAAAGAAAATGGCATTGTATATTTGGTCTGAAGTAAGAAAAAAATAAAATAAAAATTGTGTATTGTGTTTATATCAATAGAACTTGAGGGTTTATAATATCCAAAGTTAATTCCATCGACTATTAGTGAATGTTAGAAAAAAGAAAACGAGGAAAATAAAATGAACAAAAAAACCTCAGAAACACTAGATGCTATAATAGTCGCAAAGAATAGTGAAAAAACGTTGTATGAATGTATTAAATCAATTAAAGATAACATCAAAGTAAATAATATCATAGTCATAGATGGCGGCAGTACGGATGGTACACTAGACATTGCAAAAAGTTTTAATTGTAAGATAATAGAAAATATTATAGGTCTTGGCAATGCGTTGTATACTGGATTTGAGAATGCAAGCACAAAATACGTTTTAAAGTTAGATTCTGATATGAAAATATTAAATGGTTATGATAAACTTTTCAATTATCTTGGAACATATGCTTGTGTAAAAAGTATACCGATTATGAAAATGAAAGAAAATAGTAATTTTCATAAATATTATCATGATGTGTGCAAAAATACAAATGTTCTTGCATTTAACAACGTTATAATTGACAGAGAGCTTCTATTAAAATGCAAAGAATTAAAAGATTTGAAATCTCGTGAAGATTATTTTTTCCAGAAATGGATGGACAATAATAATATTAAATATTATATCTCAGATGATTCATATATTGAAGGGATTGATTATACGTTTGATGATTTATTACGTAGTATGCGAAGAACAGGCAGAGACATTAACAAACTTGAATTGATAAAATTATTTTTAAGAAATTTGGATAATATTAGAAAATGTTTCTTCAGGCAAAAAGATTTAGTCCTGATAAAATTACTTATCGTTTGTAATATTGAAATGTTAAAGTCTGGGATGAAAAATTAAAAATAAAAAACGCGTGTAAACCAATGCACAATCAGATAAACCAACGTCGAATTTCTTCCTTTGAAAAAGGAGTAATATCTTTTGAATTATATCGCGAAAGGGTACTCAGTCGAGCGTTTGGATAATCTGAAGGTGACGTAATTTTATCAGTGAAACCTACAGGTGGAGGGATAATCAGCATCGTCTCTGTTTCAAACGCTTTTTTAGCTTCTATCTCAGTCATAAGTTCTTCAAACATTTTTTCACCGGGTCTCAGGCCAATGGTTTTCTTTTGAATTTCTTCTTTTCTATATCCGTATTTTTTTACATATTGTTCTATTGCGACATCTGCTAAATCCTCAAGTCGAACGACAGGCATTTTTAAGATAAAAATTTCTCCACCCTTGGATAGCAGAGTTGCTTTAAATACGAGATCAACAGTATTTTGTATAGACATCATAAACCTAGTCATCGTTTCATCTGTTATTGTAATCATTTTCTTTTGTTTTATTTGTTCTTCAAAGATAGGAACAATGGAACCTCTAGAAAAAATGACGTTTCCGAATCGGACACAGCAGAAGATTGTTTTACTAAGGCCTTTGTAATAATTCGCAGAGACAATGAGTTTTTCTCCTAATAATTTCGTCGCACCCATTGTATTGACCGGGTTTACTGCTTTGTCGGTGCTTATCGCGATGACTTTTTCTACGCTGTTTGCTAATGCTGCCTCGATTACATTCTGGGTACCTATTACGTTTGTTTTAATCGCCTCGAAAGGGTTATATTCGCAGAGCGGAACATGTTTTAACGCAGCGGCATGGTACACGATGTCGATACCTTTCATCGCAAGTTTCAGTCGTTCTTTGTCTCGGATATCTCCGATTAAAAAGCGGACATTGTTTTTAACGTCGAGCTCCTGCATTAATTGAAATATGTTATGCTCATCGTTACTGAAAATACGCACTACCGCAGGTTTATATTCGAGTAGATTACGAACGATTTCTCCCCCGATAAAACCTGTTCCTCCAGTGACAAGTATTTTTTTATTTTTAAACATATTTTCTAAGGTTTTTTCCATTTATGATCACCTACAACAGTTTTTAATCGTATCAGTAATATATCCTATCTCAGTATCTGTTAAAGTCGGATAGAGTGGTAATGTAAGAACTTTTGTTGCTATGTGTTCTGTTTTGGGGAGATTACCGGGCTTATATTTGAATTGCTTTTTGTAAAACGTTTTTAAATGTACTGGTTCGAAATACACTTTGGTCATTACCCCTGCTTTGGTCAAGTGGTTTTGTACGGAATCCCTGGTTTTCTGATCGTTGAATTGAATCGTATACATTTGATAGACACTGAAGTGGTTTTTTATTACAGTAGGGGTTGTAATCTGTTTTATTGGTGATAATTGCTTAGTGAAAGCTATAGCTTTTTCCCTTCTTATTGTGATAATTTTTTGAATTTTTTTCAATTGAGATAGAACCAATGCTGCGCAGATAGTAGGTAAACGAAAGTTATATCCCAATTCTATGTAGTCTAACTCTTTCGTTGTTGAGAAATATCCTTCCGCGTTTTCCTGACGTCCATGGGACCGAAGGAGCTTTAATCGTTGGTAGATATTTTTTGAATTAGTTACTAC
>JBAZLE010000030.1:0-15822 GCA_041650455.1 Thermoplasmatota archaeon
CCATGGAAACGGGTTACAGGTATCACCCAGGGAGATGATCATAAGAACCAAAGAAGTCATTCAGCAGACCGCACAGAACTCTTCCTCGATGCTGCAGAGTATCCAACAGAAGAAAAAAACAGAAATCGATTCCATCAATGGAATACTGGTAAGAGTTGGGGGGGAAAAGAACATCGACACTCCGTTAAATAGGATGCTTATTGAACTTGTTACCTCATGTTCTTTGCCTCAAAAAGAATAAAAATGACTCACCAGAGATGTATCAGCAAACGGGACCCTTGAATCATCGATCCCCCAAGATAAAAATTTTCAAAGAAAGCTTCACGAATCCAAAAAAAATATTGGTAAGAAATCCTAGTTTAAGGAGGAATAAAACAAGCTTAGTTCCAATACCAATAAGTTTATATAAATTGTAACCTATATTATTAAACGATATCCGGTTCCACTCCATATCGGAGGTAAATCATCATGTACGTTAGACGGAAACAAAAAATCATGATAGGAGTCACGCTACTTGTTATCGCTTGTTTAATTGCTTCAGGAACGTATGTGTATTTTGAGTATTATGCGACGGAAAAAGAAACGCCTCCTCAACAAATTTCTATCGAAATGGACGACCGAATCAGCCCTTTAGAAAATCAAGGGGTTGTACTTGAGATATTACGAATGCGCCATCGAGGACTTCTCGAAAAATTGATGACACCCGGAAATTCTTGGAAAAATAAACCTAAATTTTATTTCGTCACTAATATGGATGGATTGGAATACGTCAGTAAAGATGTCACCCAACATGGGAGAACCACCGAGGTCTTCTTTAACACCTGGGATACCATTTTTCAGGAAAATAAAATCATGAAAGATGTCGAAGAAGAACAAGAGACGTCGACTATCACCCTCACGATTATGGAGAAAAAAAGCTCAGGCTTATTAGGTCGAAAAACACAATACATTGAGAGCGACTCACTTACCGTGACCTACGATTTTCGGACAGGTCGATGGTCAGGGAAAGACAATTACAGAGATTATGATGGATATGGGTATTATTTAGGGGAGACCTTTGAGATCTGGTTTAACATCTACCAAATTGATTATGACAATGATTTTATTCCCTATTGGATCGAAATGAACGTCCTTGGCACGGATCCAACCGTGGATGACTCGAAACTCGACCCAGATGGCGATGGGGCGTCAACCGCCTGGGAATGGAAATGGGGGTACAACCCGTTCACCTGGGATGACCACAATAATCTCGACCCGGATCTCGACGGGATTGATAACCTTGAAGAATATCAGATGAGACACATGTTCGCTGACCCTTATATTCAAAATATCTATTATGAAGTCGATTACATGGGTCGCGGTGGACCTCTTGACCCACCCCACTATTTCTTTGAAGAGTCAGCACAAGCAATTATTGAACGCTTCTCTGAACACAATATCAAACTCTTATTTGATGTCGGATGGCCAAACAGTCCATCAAACGGCGGTGGACAAGAGTTACCACATATCGATAAAATATCGCAGGACTCAGGTATGATGTTACAGTTCTATACCAATTATTTCCCTGATGAACGAAAAGGGATCTTCCGATATTTTGTCGTCGGCCATGGTGGTGGCTTCCAACACCCCTCAAAAAACAATATTTATGACACCACACAATTATCGTATGTGTCCGCTCAACCTATCTTTAAACCATTTAAGACCGTATTTGATTTCGTTCTCTCAGGCACCATTCCAACAGAACGAGGGAAACGCTGCAAACTCGCATCCCTGCTCCTCCATGAGATGGCACATAGTTGTAGTGTCGATGCAGATTCATGTTCTTTTGAAGGAATCGATAACACAAGTTATGGCATCTATATTCTTCCAAATAAACAGTATAAAGCAACCTGGGGTCAATACCACAGCGTACTCAATTACTTATACGCGAACAACCCGAAAACCCTTGATCTCTCCCATGGCGAAAACGGTCCTCCGTATGATCAAGACGACTGGTCAATGATGTTTGTTGGCCATTTTCAGTACAACGCTGACCTTTTAGAAGAACCCTACTATGAGCCCCAAGGAGGCGTAACAATGGAACGTGAGTGGAGAGTTACGGATTATGCCTTTGATGCAAATCTAACCGAACAATTCAAGAAATATATTGGAGATTACTCACCAATCAATCCGATTAAAGTCAATTGGTCCGTCTACAAATTAATCGATAAAGAGAAAAATCCGAATCTTAGCGAAGTAAAGATATTTACTCAACCGGCGATTAAAACGACAAAACAATGGGTGTTGAACCGAGAAGCGGATTTAGATGCTGAGGGAAACCTGGTGTTTTACTCATATGAAAAACTCCTTGAAGAAAAAATGAAGTAACATTACAGAATCCCAATAGAATCACCCTTTTTTGTTCCCTCTCGTAATATGAAAATGAAAATTGTAAGAAACCTCTAAATAACAAATCTTCTATCCTGATCGGAGCATCTGATCTGCTATGAAGGTGTTTGTCACTAGAAAGATACCAACTCCAGGACTTGAGCTCCTGAAAAAAGAATTCACCATTGAGCTCAACCCCTTTGATAGAGTCCTTTCCAAGGAAGAAATCATCAAAGGAACCAAGGGAAAAGACGGCCTATTATGTCTTTTGACAGACTCTATCGACAAGGAGGTGATTAACGCAGAACCACGGTTGAAAATGATTGCCTCCTATGCAGTGGGGTACGACAATATCGATATAGCTGCGGCAACCAAGCGAGGAATACCGGTGAGCAACACCCCTGGTGTGTTAACAGAAACGACTGCGGAACTTGCCTGGGCGTTGCTCTTTTCGGTCGCCCGACGGATCGTGGAAGGAGATGTATTCACAAGAAAAGGTAAATTCACCGGCTGGGCACCTCTGCTCATGCTTGGACAGGATGTTTCAGAAAAAACGTTAGGAGTGATTGGCACCGGACGCATCGGGACTGCATTCGCACTCAAAAGTAAGGGATTTGACATGAAAGTCCTTTACAGCGATGAGCAGCGTAACACACACCTTGAAAAAAAACTAGGCGCCACAAAAGTCCCGCTCTCCAAGCTGCTCAAAGAATCAGACTTCATTTCCATTCATGTCCCCTTGACCAAGGAAACTCATCATCTCATCGATGAAAAAGAACTTCGTCTCATGAAAAAAACAGCGGTTCTCATCAACACCGCGCGAGGACCAATCATCAACGAAAAAGCCCTAGTCAAAGCATTACAGGAACAGTGGATCTTTGGCGCAGGCCTGGATGTGTATGAAAGAGAACCGGAAATATCCAAAGAACTCTTACGCTTGCACAATGTGATATTGCAGCCCCATACCGGGTCAGCGACCATCGAGACACGAACAAAAATGGCGCTGATGGCCGCAGAGAATATGATTATCGGGTTGAAAGGGGGCGTCCCCCCAAATTGTGTCAATAAAGAAGTATTTCTCAGAAAATCTATAAGGTAAAAACCCAGATTTCTGGTTCTTTTGGTAAGTCGTCTTTTTCAATGTCAATCTCGTTGCCTACTTTGAGGATCTTATAGGTGTTTTTCTCCAAAAAAGGTTCAACACCAGCAACAGGAATAGACAATCCTTCGATACGATAATGCATCGGGATGGTAATCTTCGGTTTTAATGCTTCCATAACGCGCCAGGCTTGGTCCGCATCAATCGTATAATTCCCTCCGACCGGGATGAATAGGATATCGATTTTCCCGATTTGCTGAATTGTTTTCTCATCCAGTTCATGCCCCAAATCACCGAGATGGCAGAACGTGACATCATCGCAGATGAATTTAAACAGTGTCATGGTTCCCCGTCGTTGCCCATGAGCGGCATCGTGGTATGCGGGAACCCCCATAATTTGGATGGGGCCGATGGTTCGTTTTCTTTCATCTGTTACAACTTTTGAAGTGTTTTTTTCAACGGTTTTGACGCTATTGTGATCATAATGATTATGTGATACTAAGATAATATCCGCAGTTACCGTAGGAGCGGGAATCCCTATCGACCGTCCATCATGCGGATCAGTCACGATCGTAACATCGTTGGTTATTTCGAAGCAGGAATGACCATGCCACCGGATCTGAAGCATACAAAACTCCTCCCCTAAATCAGGAATTGCTTGAATAGCAAACCATGTATAAATAGATTATGAAAAATTAGGGACGAAGACGCCCCAGTCGAATGTACTCAATGGTCTTACCGTCGATGCAGGCGAAGATAAATTCTTTGTTTACGGAATGTGCGAGACGTACCGCACGGCTGACTTCCGCCCAGATGCTTGTGAACCCTTTTTCGATCACATGAATGAGATATTCGGCATGTGTTTGTTCTGGGTGTTTTGAATATGCGCGGAAATGGGCCCCGAACTTAAAGCCAGTCTTCACAAGTAGTCCTCTTTGCTTAAGGTTCTGAAACACTAAGAGTCGTTGAACGATGTCTGGTTGGGATTTCTGCATGAGACGGATGCATTTCTCCTCAGTAAGAATTGTTCCGTCCGTTGTCTGGATTTCCAAAATATGTTTCTTCAGAAGGTATAAACCCTCGACAAACGACAGCTGCAATGTCTCCCCGAAGGGTTTGCCAAAAAACTCTTTTTGAAGCAGTTGACCAGCGAGTTTTGTATCAAAGACGATAAGCCGGTTTTTCAACAGCATACCCGTGCCCTTTGGGTATTGTTGTGCACAAATATCCCCAGTAAGGTCTACGTTTGAGAGGTCGTAATAGGTGAGGTCTCCTTCTTCGTCGACCAACGCGAACCATAACGCATGGTTCTTCCGGGTGTATTGGTGGATGAGTTGTTTTGTCAGATCGATGTCAAGGGTGTCACGTTCGGAATACGCAGCAATGACACAGGCGGGGTCATCCTCTTTTTTCTGTGTGAACTTCTGAAAGGATACCTTGGTTTTCTCACTAACCTGGGTTATCGCATGTCCTCTGCTTCGTAAATCCTTAAACACTAGGTATTTTGTCTCGAACTCCGGGATATCTTGGACCGCACGCTTTAGCAGGGATGGAAACGGTATTTGTTTTTTCTTTTGGTGTACGATCATCTTTCCTTCATCGAGTAAAAACACTCCCTCAAGCAGACTGAGCTGTAAGATATTACCTGAAAGGAGGGTCCCTAGATGACTTTTGTTATAAAGTCTCCCGATGTCACTAGCCTTTTTTACGAAGATGTGGTCGTCAATGAGTTCGCCAGAAATATCCATGGAATGAGGTATAATAAGGATGTCTTATTTTTGTTTTTTGTAATAATCCTCGATACTTCGTGGAATGGTCTCCGTTTGGAAGAATTGGTCTTTTTGTTTCTTTGGACTGAGGAGGCCAGCAAGTAAAATTCCACACCCGAGCCCTGCGAGACCTCCAATCAGAGCAAAAAGGATGAAGAAGCCAAGATATCGACTTGGTCCAACAGACCAGGCGACAATGGGATTTGTGTCAGGGATGCCCACGTAGCGGGAGGATTGTACCCCGTACGGGGCGGTGAAGCGTAACGCTCCAGCAATTAAATCAGCATATTTGTAATACACAATCGCGGAATCCAGCGACGATTCGTTTGCTAAACTTTGTCCATATTCATAGTAGCTGACGGCAAGTACCGGTTCAATCCCAAGGCTTCTGCTTTCTGTAATACTGGCACTCGCTTGTCCTCTCGCACGTTCAACCTTCTCCGTGGTGACCCCATCAACGAGCTCTAAGGCAAGATTTGCTTTCACCAGGGATTCAAAGGAACCAAACAGCGCAGCAGCAGAAAATCCGTTTTCCTGCATGCTGCGAGCGTTCTGAAGAAGATTCTCCGCATCGCTCAGATAGGTGGAGGTTTGTCCCATTTGGTTGACGATAATCTCAGAATACACGATTGCTTGTGAAGCATCATCGAGGTATTCATCCGCAAGCGTGGTAATCAGGGTTTCGTTGATTTCTCCAGAATCATGGAACGGGGTTGAAATATTTAACCACCATTCGACACTATTTATTCGTTCCTGCGCATAGGCGATATTGTATAATGCGTTAAAATCATTATTATCGAGATAACTTGAATTAGCCTCAGAAAGGTACGAGGATGCTTCGTGGACTCGTTGTTGTGCTGCACCGACGCATTGTAACGTCACCATCCCTTGAATGGAGGCGTTCTTTGCGATTTCATTTTTGATCTGGTGATTTCGTTCTGTTTGATTAATGAGGGAGAGAACTAATTCGTCTTGATCCTCTGCTGAAAAATACTGACAAATATACGACACAAAATGGGCATCGATGAGGCATTGAAATGACTTACTCGTACTCGTATAATAGACTCCTTCATCATACCAGTGTTGTGATTCTGCCAGGCGATCAGAAGCGGTGTTGAGAAAATCAGTCACCTGATTACGGTAATAGGTTGGGTATCGATTGGGTATCGTGGTGGTATTGAAAAGTTCACTTGCGTTTTGATAGGATACTGCTGCCTTGTCCAAGAGACTGGTCGCCAATGGTTTCATCGCAGCAATATAATCTTCAGTGGTAATCTTATCAGGGGATTCTTTCACAGGGAAATTCCATCCAGTAAAATACAGGAGGACATCGTTGATATCTTCAACCTCAAAGACCTCCATGCCATATGTGGTTTGGGCATAAACGGATACATTCCGAGTAACAGGATAGGTGTTTTGCCACAGGATTCCATTGATATTTTGATACTCCGTGACCATCTCCGTATACGTCATCTGTCCTTTTGGTACCAAAAAACGTGTTGCGCCAACGCTAGAGGCTGCATCAATTTTATAAGGAATCCCTCCAATCGGACCGATACTTCCATCCGGATTAATCATCCCGGTCATGACCGTGTCGTTATCAAGCGTCCAATTCTCTAACAAAGCAATCACGGCCACCGTCATCATTGCTCCAGCAGAAGGTCCACCAATCATCGGAGATGCCGTTCGGACGACAAAGAAGTAATCACACGTATAAGGATCGAGGTGGGGTCGCGTGTCCATACTCACCAAAGCAGTCGCGACCTTGACGGCAAGGCGAGCAGATCCCTGCATATCGACATCTGTGAGAGGAAGTGTATCGACAAACACCCGTCCGCTCCCATTTCCCTGGATCGTGACGGTGATGGTTGATATCACCCCGACGTAACCAGTTCCTGTTTCAGACACCGCTGGCGCGTAGACCGTGACATTTCGATAATCAAATGAGATAGCTCCTTCTGAGATTGCCCCTGCGGGTACCCCACTTGATGAAGGAATGTAACACAAACTCAGAAGAATAACACTTACAAGGATTAGGAGCCTCTGCTGCTTCAAGGATACACCCCCAGTTGAATTTTGGTGACATAGGATATCTCATTGAAATAGATTACTGTTCTATGCTGGTATAATCTGCTGAGAAACCTCAATGGTGATTTATAAACCCCAGGGGTTACAACGTGATGGATTTCTTCCCGATATTCTTAAGTAGGTTCACAGGATACCCTTTTTCGTTTACACCATCCACTCAATAGCGTAGAAGAAAACCTGTTGGGAACTGGAGGGGACACACTATGGTACAACTACATGAGATGATTTTACGAGATGGGCATCAATCCTTACTTGCGACACGAATGCGAACCGAGGATATGCTACCAATAGCTGGAAAACTTGACGAGGTCGGGTTTTTCTCACTCGAGGTCTGGGGTGGTGCGACCTACGACGTCTGCATCAGATATCTGAACCAGGATCCGTGGGAACGCTTAAATCAACTGAAAAAAGCAATGCCGAACACCCCCCTGCAGATGCTGGAACGAGCGATGAACATCGTCGCATACTGGAATTTCCCTGATGATGTCGTAAAAAAATTCATTTATTACGCAAAAAAGAACGGATGTGATTATTTCCGTATCTTTGACGCACTCAACGACCTCCGTAATTTAAAAGTCCCAATGCAAGCAGCAAAAGAAAACGGTGGCCACGTCCAGGCCTGCCTCAGCTACACAATCTCACCGATTCATACCGTGGATTACTTCGTTGATAAATTCATTGAACTGAAGAAAATGGGTGCTGATTCCGTCTGCATCAAGGACATGGCCGGGATGATCTCCCCGAAACGTGCGTATGATATAATAAAAGGAACCAAAGAAGCTGGCGTGAATCTCCCCATGGATCTCCACTCGCATTACACAAGTGGGATGACGGGGATGGCGTACCAACGAGCGGTCGAGGCTGGAGCAGATATCCTAGATACGTCACTTTCTCCAATCTCGGGGGGAACTGCTGCTCCTGCCACGGAGAGTGTTGTCGCTGCGTTTCAAGGAACTGAATGGGACACCAACTATAATTTAGAATTACTCATCGAATGCCGAGCGTATTTCTTGAAGGTCTGGGAGAAGTACCGCCACCTCCATCGGTTCGATGCCTTGAAAGTCGACCCGAGCGTCACCTTACATCAGATCCCTGGTGGGATGCTTTCAAATTTGATTTTCCAACTCGAAGAACAGGGTGCACGAGACAAATACCGTCAGATTCTTGAGGAAACCGCACGGGTGCGAGATGAGCTGGGATACCCCCCACTCGTAACTCCAACGAGTCAGGTCGTTGGTGTGCAAGCCGTCATGAACGTACTGCATGGTCGCTATAAAGTAATCCCAAAAGAAACCAAGGATTACTGTCGAGGGATGTACGGGAAACCTCCAGGGGAAATTAAACCAGAGATCATGAAAAGGGTCCTGGGACCAAACTGGAAAGAAGAGGTCATCGACTGTCGACCATCAGATTTACTAGAGCCGCTCTGGGATGCAAAGAAGAAGGAACTGCAGGAAATCGACGGTGGATCACTGATAAAGAAAGAAGAAGACATCATGACCTACATCCTCTATCCACAAGTCGGTTTGAAGTTCTTAAAAGGGCAGGCGATCGCAGAGTTCACTTCAGATATCCTTCCGTTGCCTCTTGATCATCAATTTACCAGAGCGATGGTGAAACAGTCATTCCCCGAAGTAAAGCAGCTCTGGCTCGAGACGCAACCACCAGAGAAACGCGGTGGTCCTGTGCAAATCCCCACGGAGTTCCAAGTTGAAGTGGATGGTGAACCCTTTGAAGTAAAGGTGATTCCCTCTGGTGGGTATCTTGTCGCAGGAGCAGCAGGTTCATCGCAACAGGAAAAACCAAAGGACATCGAAGGCGGTATCAAATCAAACATGCAAGGAACCATCCTGAAAATCAAAGTGAAGAAAGGCGACAAAGTAAAAATTGGTGATGTCATCGCTACGGTTGAAGCAATGAAGATGGAACAAGAGATAAAATGCGAAGCAGAAGGGGAAGTAAAGGAAATCTTTTGTAAAGAGGGTGCTCCGGTGAGTAGCGGGGATCTCCTCATGCAGATTCTGTAAGAATGGTGATAGGGAATGCTTAACAAGGTCCTGATTGCAAACCGAGGGGAAATAGCGATTCGTATCATGCGGGCGTGCAAAGAATTTGGAATCGCAACCGTCGCAGTATACTCAGACGCGGATCAACACGCGTTATTCGTAAAATACGCTGATGAGAAGTTCAACATCGGACCAGGTCCAGCAAGCCAAAGTTACCTGAACAAACAGAAAATCATCGATGTGGCATTGAAAGCAGGTGCCGAAGGAATCCATCCTGGGTATGGGTTCATGGCAGAAAACGCGGAGTTCGCGGAACTCTGTAAAAAAAACAATATCGAGTTCATTGGACCACCGATTTCTGCGATGAAGCTGATGGGATCAAAAATTGATTCAAAGAAATCAATGATCCAAGCAGGGGTCAAGGTCGTCCCAGGTGTTACCGAGGCGATCGCGGATCATGAACGAGCGAAAGACATCGCCCACGAGGTAGGATACCCCGTCATGTTAAAAGCCTCTGCTGGTGGAGGTGGCATCGGGATTGTGCAGGTTAATGACGAACAGCAGATGGAAAAAGCTCTTGCGACCGTCCGGCAACTTGCGAAAAACTCGTTTGGGGATGACTCGGTATTTATCGAAAAATTCATCGAAAACCCGCGTCATATCGAATACCAAGTGATTGGTGATAAGCAGGGCCATCTGATTCATTGCTTTGAGCGAGAATGTAGCGTACAACGACGCCATCAGAAACTCATCGAAGAGACTCCTTCCTGTGCATTGACACCGGAACTGCGCAAAGAAATCGGTGCGCAGGCAGTGCTTGCTGCGAAAACCGCGGGGTATTACAATGCAGGGACTTGTGAGTTCATGTTTAAGGACGGGAAATATTATTTCCTTGAGATGAACACCCGGTTACAGGTAGAGCACCCGATCACAGAAGTGACGACTGGAGTGGATCTTGCACGGGAACAACTCCGCGTTGCTTCAGGTTTGGAGCTTGAGTACGATCAGAAGGATATTCATCCCCGGGGTCATTCGATCGAATGCCGGATAAACGCCGAGGACCCATTGAATAATTTTATACCCGCCCCTGCAAAGATCGTACGATACGCAGAACCAAGCGGCCCAGGCATCCGGGTAGATTCCGGGGTGTACCAAGGGTTTACGATTCCACCATTTTATGATTCGATGATTGCGAAACTCATCATCTGGGGCGAGGATCGTCCGCGGGCGATTGAACGGATGAAACGGGCACTGTGGGAATTCCAGATCGGGGGCGTGCGTCACAACATCCCGTTCCATCAGGTGGTCATGAACAATCCACAATGGCGTTCTGGGGTCTATGACACGAGTTTCATCCCTCGGTACAACATCCTTGAACAGGTCGTGAAATTCGTGCAGGAATCCAAAGCACAGTCCACTGGTCCAAAAACCGCAGCTGCGATGGCTGCTGTCCAGGCGGTGATTATGGCTACGAACAGTGGTACTCCGCATAAATAAACAATGACTGCGACGACATGAACGAATCAAGTTACATAAAAAAGACAGAAGCGTTTTTTAAACACCTTGCTCGGGATGTTGTGAAAAAATCGTTTGTTTTTGATGATTTGGATTCAACGAACACAAAAGCAAAGGAACTGGCGAAGGCTGGTGCGGAGGAAGGAACCGTTGTGATCGCCAAGACACAGAGCCAAGGGCGAGGGCGGTTTGAGCGAAACTGGGAATCACCAGAAGGCGGTGTGTACCTATCGGTCATCCTTCGGCCAAGCGAATCATTTGAACAACTCCCGCTGCTTTCTTTTGTCGCAGCTCTTGCGGTCAACAAAACCATCAGATCGTACGGTCTGCCTGCGACCATTAAATGGCCAAACGACATTCGGGTGAACGGACGGAAGATTGCGGGGATTTTGCTTGAATCTGAAGGAGATGGACGGTCGATAACCTACGTTATCGTGGGAGTAGGCATCAATCTCGGTGTTGACCTTACGAAATTCTCTGCACCGATACAGACCAAATCCACCTCCGTGCTGAACGAACTGCATCATCAGGTCGATTACCATGAATTCCTCAAAACCTTTTTTCTCGCGTTTCAACATTACTATGACCTCATGAAAGGACAGCGGTATGGAGCTATCATTGACGAATGGAAGGCCAGCTCCGATACCCTCGGAAAACGCGTGAGGATACAAACCATGACAGAAACCTTCCAAGGAATCGCATGTGATGTCGATCAATCAGGGTTTCTCCTTCTCAGGACGGACCACGCAGAAATAAAAAAGATGGTAAGCGGGGACTGTCTATATTTCGATGAGCTAGACCATACTTGACATGAAACTGGGTGGTATTCCTATGGTGATGTACACGACTTTTTTCTTACTGTTATTTTTCGCCTGGTGGATGAGCATGGATTTATGCCACAAGACATCCCCTTCGGAGAGTTTATAGGATTTTCCTCCGACAGTGTATTCCATTTCACCTTCAAGGACCAGATGCATTTCCTCCCCTTCGTGTTGAAAGAGTTTTGATTCTGTATGCGCGTCGATTTCCGCGATGATCGCTTCCATCTTATGGGATTTCATCATTAATCTATACAGCCTCCCAGGTTTTTTCGTCACACTCTTCTCTTCGTCATGTTTTACAAAAATAACGTCCTCATCCATAGA
Source organism: Thermoplasmatota archaeon (assembly GCA_041650455.1). GTDB lineage: Archaea > Thermoplasmatota > E2 > DHVEG-1 > DHVEG-1 > SM1-50. The sequence goes on from JBAZLE010000030.1 coordinate 11,990, forward strand.
AATCAATCGTAGTAAAACGTAGGAACTAATAAAGATTTCCACTTCTTTGAAAAAGAGAATCAAGATTTGGAAACGTATGCAGACGGAGTTGGGCAAAACTATAAATAATTAACGAGTGTTAAGTATAGAATAATAAGGGGAAAAATCTATGAAAAAAACGTCGTCAGTACTTGTAAAAATGGTGGTAATGTTCGTCGCGGTTTTTTCCTTAATCGTCGCGGCAAATGCTGGAGGCATCTCTCTGAATCAAAAAACAACATCAATGCTGAACGCTTCAACCGATTTTTATGCAAATATCACCTTTAATGTGTACGAAGGGGAAGGGTGCGGGTGTATTCCTCTGCGAGGAGTCCCGCTTTCTGCCACAGGGCGAGACACCGAGCATTCCACATCAGGAATCACCGATGATGACGGGAGATGCGTCCTTGGACTTGAGTATGATAAAACCTACCGAGTCAGCATACTACAGGCTAACTTTGAATCAGTGTTGTTTGATTTTGTGGTCATCGACGACCAAACATTCTCCTTCCATATGAAAGAAATCGAGGTTTCAATTCCGCATATCTCGTTCATCCAGATGATGCTGCAAAAACTCCTGCTTGCCAGAAGCGTTCTCGCATAGCGTGAGTTTCAGGGAGACCATGACATCCTCAGAGGCAATCTTAGAGAAAGTGTATGAACGAGCGTTTGCCTATGAAGCACGGCTCGGGAGTTGTCCACAGTGTGTGCTTGCTGCCCTGAAAGAAACACTAGGTGTTGGTGACAACAGCATTTTCAAAGCGTCCCAAGGCTTGGCTGGTGGTACTGCCTTATCATCAGAAGGGACCTGTGGAGCACTTGCTGGCGGGGTGATCGCGATTGGTTCTTTCGTCGGAAGGACCTATCAAGAGTTTTCTGAAGGACAGAAAAAACGATTGGTTTTCAAATACACAAAACCCCTCTATGAAAAATTCATGCATGAGTATGGCTCACCGCTCTGCTGTGGCGTTCAAAAAAAGATCTTTGGAAGAAGCTACAACCTGCTCGATAAACAGGAGTACGCAGCGTTCGAGGATGCTGGCGCCCACGTCGACAAATGCCCGAGTGTTGCTGGAAACGTAGCGAAATGGACCGCAGAGATCATTTTACATGAGTTACAAGGGAAACAACAGGAAGGATAAGTTTATTAATTCGAAAGGGAATAGATGGAAGTAGAGAGATATGATGAAGAAAAAACACCGCTTCGTTGGAGGAAATATAAAGGTTATGTATCTCACGCTTATTCTATGGGGCTCTGCATTTTCGGTCATGAGCGTCCCAACATCGGCATCTGGTTTTGATTCAATCACGATGACCGCTGCGTTTTCTACTCCAGTGGTGTCTGCACTTACCATTGAAAACACTCTCTATGATCAAATACTCATCCCAGGAGCACCCTATTCGGGGAACCCTGGAGAGCCGTTGTTACCGACAAAAGGTGCGTACCTGCTCCTCCCCGCAGGTACTCAGGTCGATTCGATTACCGTTACCGGTGAAAAAAAATCGATGGGCTCTGGTTTTACTATCGTCCCTTGTGGAGTGCCTATTCCACTGACATCGGATGCAGGAAGGGTCGTTCCGCAACCGGATCAGAAGATCTATCGGTCATCTGAGGAGTTCCCTGGTCGCCTCTATTCCGAGGTGGGGGTGTATCAGTTCCGAGGATACACTATTTTGGTACTGATGCTCTACCCGGTGCAATATGTTCCTACGTCAGGAGAAATATTCTATTATCCCATGATGACCGTGACCGTGAATTTGAGAAAGGCTTCAGAAAATCATCCTCTTTTCCGAGGGATGCAACAGGATCGTACTGAGCTTTTGTCAAAAGTCGAAAATCCTGCGAGGGAAGTGTCCTACCAGAATCTGTTGCAAACCACCATGATGTCTGATCAATATGATCTGCTCATTCTGACGACCGATACGTTGAAGGATGGGTTTCTCCCGCTCGCTCAACAGCACAATGCATCTGGTGTGAGGACCCTTATCCAAACCCTCGCTGACGTTGGAGGAGAAACACCCGAGGACATTCGGGCGTACCTCCAGACCGCATATTTAACCTTGGGAATCCGTTATGTCCTGTTAGGTGGTGATACCGACATTATCCCTGCGAAGATGCTGTATGTAGAAGGGATGGATGAGAACGTCACACCGTATCAAACCTTCATGCCAGCGGATTTGTATTATGCCTGTCTTGATGGACCTTATAACTCTGATGGGGACGAGAAATGGGGGGAGCCAAATGATGGGGAGAACGGCAGCGACATTGATCTCATCGCAGAACTATACGTCGGTCGCGCCTGCGTGGACACCCCTGAAGAGGTCGATAATTTCGTGCACAAGACAATTGAATACCTGTCACTTCCCTCAGGAGATACCTACCTTGGTGAGGCGACCTTCGCTGGGGAATATCTCGGGGATTACGGGATTGCCTCGTACGCGGGAACATCGTTGAATCAATTGATCAACGGGTCGAGTGAAAATGGTTTTACAACCGTTGGTATCCCTGCGAGCCACTATCACATTGACAAACTCTATGATGAACTCTATCCTGGTTTTAACCCGCAAAATCCTGGGGGAACAGGCTGGCCAAAGCAGGAGATCATCAATCGGATCAACAACGGCGTCCATCTCCTCAACCATGATGGGCACGCGTACTATGACTACAACATGAGGATGTCAACAAGCGATGTAATGGAACTCACGAACAATCATAATTTCTGTTTTGTCTACTCTCAAGGATGTATGTCTGGTGGGTTTGATAATGGGGATTGTATCGCTGAGTATTTCACGGTGAAGAACACCCATGGTGCGTTCGCTGGGATTTGGAACGCCCGCTATGGATGGTTCTGGTCCTATAGCACCGATGGGGACTCGCAACGGTACCACCGAGAGTTCTGGGACGCGGTGTTCGGGGAGAACATCAGGGAGATTGGACGAGCAAACCATGACTCGAAAGAAGATAATCTGTTTCTGATTCAGCGTTCTTGCATGCGATGGGTCTATTATGAGACAAACCTCTTTGGGGACCCAGCGGTCATGTTCCATAACGCATCCTGGCAGGAGCCACAGCTCCGCATCAACGATGTCGCTGGTGGCTGGGGAGCCATAAAAGTATCTGTCGTAAATGACGGGGAAGTACCCGTGACCAATATTCCTTGGAGTATTTCTGTATGGGGCGGGATGCTAGGGCGGATCAATATTTCTTCGGTGGATTCGTTTGCATTCCTTGAAACCGGGGAGACAGTGACCATGCAACCCGAGCAGACCGTGTTTGGGTTAGGGAAAATCTCGATTCAGGTGCAGGTGAAATATGCAGAGGTTTGGAGCGGTACAGCATATGTGTTCGGACCTTTTATCATCCGCATCAATTCTGTATAGCAAAAACCCCGGTGTTTTCTCAGGTGATTCACAGATATGTTCTTAAGGGAGAACCAGGTTATAAAGCGATGATATAGGGGCGGAACGTACTGAAGGGAACACTTAATGTCCAGAGATGGATAGCAGTTGGATTCATTCTGTTATTTGTTGGAATCTGCATAAGTACATCGGCTGCCCGTATCTGTGATGATCTTGATCCCCTTGTGGATATTGAGGTGACCGTCGATATTATTGCTGTACGGGTATTGGATGAAAGCGATGTTCTGACGAGCCCTGATTTTTTTATTCAGATTCTCATCAATTCAGAGGAATATTCGTCTCCAGTGTGGAACGATACGTCCTATCTCTATGATCTCCATTGGACCGCGACCCTTAATGTTCCCGATGACAATGAACAGGTGGACATTACGATTGCAGTATACGATGAAACGACG
>JBAZLE010000031.1:0-15622 GCA_041650455.1 Thermoplasmatota archaeon
TCAAATATTGGCACGTGGACTTATATGTTTGGGGTGAGTTCAGTAAACAGAAGTATAACAATTGACCGGGAGATTTATCTATTCAAATAACACCGTATCAATGGTCAATCCCCGCCGGTCTTACCATCGAAAAATACAATCGTACGGAACAACAATCCGTATTGGTGAGACAAAGGCAGCTGTACTGTTACACTTCATCGTTGATGAGAACAATCCGATAGCGAGCTTTATTTTCCTTTAGCCTCTGAATTGCGTCGTTTATCTGCCTCAGAGGAAATAGCTCAATTTTTGGGGTGATGCCGTGTTCTTGGGCAAACAAAAGCATTTCGTGCATGATTCTTGGATTACCAAGGAACGAACCAGTCAGAGATTGCTGATGAACAATCAACTCCATGGGATCAAATGACAGAGTTGATGGGAAACCGATTATCACAAATTTTCCATTCGTCCGAACGGTACGTGAAACAGCGGTCCAGTCAATGCTCGCATGAGCCGTGTACAACAGTACATCGAAGCTGTATTGTATCTTTCGGAGACGTTCGTTATCAGTGGAAACGATGAAATGATCGGCACCGAAGCTTGTTGCTTCCTCTTCTTTTTCTGGCGATGAAGAAATCGCTGTAACATCACAGCCCAATGCATGGGCAAACTGGATAGCAAGATGACCCAGGCCACCGATACCAATCACACCGACTTTTTGAGACGGTCGTGACGCATATGCTCTAAGCGGAGAGTAGACCGTTATTCCTGCGCAGAGAAGAACTGCGGCTACCTCAGAAGGCATCAGCTCAGGTATTGGATACACAAAGCGACGGTCTGCTTTGGCTGACGATGAAAAACCTCCATAGGGGAACCAGGATCCATTATCTTCAACATCCACACAGAGCTGTTCTTCGCCTTTGAGGCACCATTCGCATTTCTTGCAGGAACGAGCTTGCCACCCAATACCAACACGATCACCTATCTTCAATCCCTTGACTGCAGACCCCATCTCTGATACTTGTCCGACAATCTCATGGCCTGGAACAAAGGGATACGTCGTAATACCATAGAAGTCATCAATGGCGTGGATGTCAGAATAGCAGAGACCACAATGAGTGACAGAGACCCGTACCTCATTTTGGTTCAGTTTTGGAGGATCATAATAAAATAGTTCCAGTTCTTGTCCTTTCCCCTTAGCAGCATATCCACAAATAGTCTGTGGAATTGTTCTCAAGACCTACACTTCCCCCGTTCGATTTATAGAACAATATCCTTACAGGACTATATCAGATTTTGGTAATTATACGGGGAAATCGAATGTCTGAAAAACCATATATCTGCAGTATCTCACTAGGATATGTTTTTAACACACAAACACCTACAAGTCCACAGAGCGGAGGTAAAAGGCAGGATGAATGAAGAAGACCTAAAAACCATCGTCATTCGTGACCTTCAGGCAAAAGGAATTAATGTGATAGATTTTAAAAGCGGCACGTTCGACGTACTGGTTGAAGGCAGTAACCCGATGATACTGGACTTGAAGATGATAACAGCTGGTGGAAAAAGAGGGGGGAGAGAAAAAGAGGAAGAAAACAAGAAAGAATTTACCTTTACAGAAGATCAAATGCATGAACTTCTAAAAACGAGGTTCCCCATCTATGTTCTTGCCAATGATGGACACGACTATTATCTGTTTGACCCGAAATGGGTGAAAGTTCATGTTGAAGACTTGAAGGGACACGACCGGGCAGTACTCCATGAATCTCGATGGAATGATACGGATTGGAGTGGTGTTTCACCAATAACATATGACGTCGCAATCAATACGATAGTAAAAATTGTAAGCCGCAGGTAAAAGACGATGAAAACCGTATCAGCCTCTTTTTCCAAAGATATGTATTTAAGCAAGGAATCATTCTAAACCTGTTGTATTGGACGTGTATTATGGCAAAAAGTAGTAAAATGCGATTGGAACAGGACGAAAAAAAAATACTTTTTGAACTTATTAACAATGCAAAAGAGAACATAGAAACGATTGCAAAACACTGCGGTTTCTCAAGACAAAAAGTATGGAGAGCCATCAAACAGATGGAAGAGAACCAGATGATTTGGGGATATACCGCAGTGTTTGATGAAAGGAAACTAGGAATGAACCATTTCATATTGATGTTGAAAAGAACCTCAAAACCACTGAAAGAAGGAACAACTGAGCAAATCATCTCAAGAAGAGGGGAAGATGTTTTGAGGGAATTAGGGGGGAGTATCGAAACCAGCGCGTATGTCCATGGGGATTACGACTGGTTCGTCACGTTCACTGCTCAAGATATCATCCAAGCAAAAAAATACACTGATGCGTTGACTCAGTTACACCCTGGTGAAATCGAGAAGACAGCGCTTATACAGACATTGTTGTTTATTAAAAAACAGTATATCTTGAATCCAAATAGAAAGAATCTGAAAGAATTCATATAAACCGTGCCTCGGATTTCTCCTTCTATGAGTTTGACGAAACATTGTCCATGCTGCAGAATTATCCAGGGGCCAGTTTCTTCAATGTCAATAAAGTGAATCATGGAGCGATTCGTGTACGTTCTGTCAGCCGCAAAAACCAACAAGATAAAGAAGGCAGTTGTATCAACCTACCAAAACACATGATTATTTATTTATCTGGATTATCGTATTGTCTTCCAATTTCTCTTTGTTGTTTCATGGTTTTATGAATTATCTCCGCTTTAGGGTTATCAAACTCGTTTTTACAGTATCGACAAAAATATTTTGGTGTCTTTCTTTGTCTCACAGAAATCTTAACACTATGACATTTTGGACAGATTTCGATAAAATCTCTTGCTATCTGAAGAAATTTATTATCAGATTGTTCAAATAATTTATTTTTCTTTTTTTTCAAAAATTCATCTCGGAGTTTGGTATGGTTACTATCCATATAAAGAAATCCGTAGAGGAGGGTAACAGTCGTTGAAACAATACCATTTGGTAAAACCGTGCCAATACTTCTTATTTGATATTTCAGTAAAGATTGCAATAAACACTCATGGTTAATGGACGAACTGCATGTGTTATAGGAAAGAAACCGATCTTCCGACCCCATACCATGCTTGCTACAATAACAACTCCTTACATAACTGTAGTTGGTGATATTCTTCATGCGTCTTGAATTGTACTATCTACAAAAACAAAATTTTTTTTGAATATTTTTTATTACTGTAGAATTTTTTAAAACATACTTTTATATAGTAAATACCATCCATAAGAGGCAACGTGGAATACTATGGAGCTGATTCATATGAAAACAAAAGGAATAAGTCTCTTGATATGCGCACTCGTTCTGTTGAGTGTTTTTCCAGCAGTGACAACTGCAAAACAACTTACAAGTATTGATTCGAGTGTCGCGAACGCTCATGTTGATGTGAGCGTTGATCCAGATTTAATAAAAATCACTGATGAGAATGCAAATTGTGATATCGATAATGATTTTGTTGTATACGGAGAAAGTACGACTCTTCACATATACAACATAAAAACAGGAGAGACAGATGCTGTTCTTGTGGGAGGGGATATCATCTTTCCAAAAATCTCAGAAAATAGAGTTGTCTATTATGATTTTGTCTACATGGGTTTTAAAATGTACAATATAAACACGGGTGAAAAAACAGAGTTGATGGTGACGAATTGGCAAGGGGGAGAATCAGATTCCTTCCAGTTCTTCGGCAATTATCTCGTGTATGAAAACACAGATTCAGATTTGTACAGTACTGAAATTTTTCTTTACAATATTGAGACCAGTGAACATAGACAGTTGACAGAGAGTCCTGGCGAGGATTACCCAGAAAACCCCTGTATCTATGACAATATTGTTGCCTGGCAACTAAGCGAAGGGAACCTCAATGATATTGTGATGTATAACATCGAGAGCGAAGAATACACAAGAGTCACCAATACATCCCATTTTGAATCTGAAACGTTTCCCGCAATCTATGAGAATACCCTGGTCTATAGCTATTTTTATTATGATAAAGAAAATGGGACGATCCTCTATGGGTTGAAAATATATGATACCACCACTGGAGAGGAGACAACCCTTTTTACCGGAGAAGAACCCACTGCGAATTCCCCAGAAATATTTGGCAATACCCTCGTGTATAGTGAACCGGATGGCCGTCTCTGTCTGTATAATGTAACAACCAATGAGGAAATACTGATTTACGAAAATGAGTATCTTGTACAACCATGGAATCTGAATGAAAATTATGTCGTATTCACGGTGTTAGGAGAAGGAGTATACCTTTACCAATATACCAACCCAGTCGCAATCGAGATTGGAACCATCACCGGCGGGTTGTTCAAAGTCCATGCAGGGATCAAGAACACGGGTGATGCAGAAGCAACCAACGTGGAATGGAGCATCAAGTTCACTGGTGGCCTCATCCTCCTCGGAAGAGACTCCGCAGGGACGATTCCTTCCATTGCAGCTGGAGCCACCGCTGATATTTCCTCGAAAGCAATCCTTGGTTTCGGGAACACCGTCGTAACCATCAGTGCCGATACCGCCACAACAGCACAGAACGCAACCGTGCTCTTCGTTTTCATCAAACTATAGAAAGAGGAAAGGAAAGACCCTTTCCCTCGCATCTCTTTTTTTATCATGTTCCTTTCACATATAAAAAAAAAACCTGCTGTGAAAAACGTGTCAACAATCCGTTTCTCAGGAATATTTCAAGAAGTGCATCTTCTTCATATTCCCCTGACTCTCCATCATCATTCCATCCTCGAACAAAAAACGAAGGGGAATTCAGAATTGACAGAACAACCAAATCATTATAAATAAATTTACCATGTGATACATTAGAAGTAAATAGAGTGGAAGGAGAGAGAAAAAATGGATTGGAAATCTCGATCAGCGTATGTTTTTATAAAAACAACGAAAGGAAAGGCAGATGAGATCTGGAGACAGTTCCAGAGCTGGGACAACGTCATCGGCTCGTGGATTGTCACGGGAGACTGGGATGTCATCGTCTGGTTTGATGCCCAAGACTGGGACACGGTGCATCGATGTGTCTCAACAATAAAAAGCTGGAACGACGTCGAACAAACCAGCTCACACATGGTGTACTCTGGCCATAAAACCGATACCTGGTGGTGGGAAAAACCTGCTGGCGCATGGATGTTAATCAGGGAAAAAAACCTTGAGGACACCCCGGAGAAAACAAAAAAATGGAATTGGATTACGAGTGGTGCAAGCATCCCTGGAGATTGGGATTATATCTCATGGATCCAAGGGGAAAACTGGGAAGACGTCTGGAATCATATCCTTCAAGTAAAAAAAGAGGATTGGGAAACATCCACCTATGTACCAGTGAAATCCTGGTGGAATGAAAAATGGAAATCGCAGTGGTGGTAACCACCGCCTTTTCTCCTTTTTTCGTTGTCATTTGATTTCAACCGAGACACCACTGAGTCTTAACAACCCGTGTCAATCCTTGACCTCTTTATTTTTATTGTTTCCAAACATTTAAATGAATCATAGTACTATTAAGTATTAATCTGATTACCCGGGGCGGCAAAAGATATGAGAAAAACGTTATGGAAGAAAGGGGTAGTTCTTGGAATAATCATAGTATTTATTGGAACAAGCGTTTTACCAACAATAGGTGGAAAGATTCTAAATAACAATGAAAAAACCCAGATGTATCAAAGCAATACCGCAGCGTCATCTTCTGTGGATCGCTCAACGTATGATCTCTTGATAATTACTCCATCAGCGTTTCAAAAGGCTCTCAAACCTCTTCAAGAACATAAAAATAAATATGGGGTTAAAACAACTATAGTACCAGTAGTTCAAATATATAATGAGATAACAAACGGTCGCGATAATCCCGAAAAAATAAAACTTTACATTAAAAAAGCATTTGATGAAGCTCACATAAAATATGTTCTGCTTGTTGGGAATTTTCGAAAGATACCTGTTCGATATGTACATAACGCTGACTCTTTTGAGCAATATTTTATTTCTGAATTATATTATGCTGATATTATTGATAAAAATGGGAGTTTTTCTTCATGGGATATAAATAATAATGGTATTTTTGGTGAATGGAATGGTGATGAAGCTCAAGATAAAGATATTGACTTATATCCTGATGTATGTGTTGGTAGACTTGCTTGTCGGAATATTTTTGAAGTAAAAATAATGGTTCATAAAATAATAAACTATGAAACGGATGCGTATGGAAAAGAATGGTTTCATCGCATTATTGGGGTGGCTGGTGATATGTATCCACCCGGCAGTTATTCTTTTCCAACACCTGCGTATGAAGGTGAAGATAATATTCTAACCGATATAAGTTATATGTCTGGTTTTGAAAATACAACATTATTTACATCAGATGGCTCCTTCAAAGGACCGGAAGATGTAATACGTGAAGTCAACAAGGGGTGTGGTTTCCTTATATTTTATGGCCATGGTAATCCATCGGTTTGGAGTACACATCCACCAGATGATAAAAGTGTATGGGTAGAAGGTCTATCAGTAAGAACGATGTCTAAACTTAGAAATACTGAAATGCTTCCTATTTGTGTAGTTAATTCATGCCATAATCTACAGTTTGATGTGAATATTTTTTATATTTTTAAACAATCTTTTGGTTATATGACGTGGATTCCTGAATGTTGGGGTTGGAAACTGACTAGGAAAATTGGTGGTGGATCCATAGCAACCATTGGTTATAGTGGTCTGGAACTGACAAAAGAAGACAAAGAATCTCAAGAAGGAGCTGCTGATTATTTAGATAATAGCTTTTTCTATACTTATGGTGTGAATAAGGTAGATATTCTTGGTGAGGTTTGGAAAGAATCCATAGCACGTTATTTAGATAAATATCCTATTCATTGGAATACACCAGCTGCTTGGGATTTTGCAATTGATGCGAAAACCGTTCAACAATGGGTGTTACTTGGTGATCCTAGCCTGAAAATCGGCGGATACCCCTTATAATCGAAGACTCTTTCTATCTCTTATTTTTTAAAATTTGCCAAAAAAAAAAAACCAAACTGTGAAAACCGTGCCACTGCCGGAGTCATGAAAAGAAAGAATGGAGAAATCAATGTTTCTCTTTTAATAATACGTTTCATCTTCTTTAAATTTCCACAATTCAATAAATTGTCTCAATACCCCGTTCTTTTTTTCATCTTGAGCTCTGGTTGGTTTCTTCATCCCTCTCACGCTATGGATTCTTTTCAATTTGAACCTATTTAAACGTAAGCCGGTATTTTTCCATCATGAAAAAATCCAGGGGCGTCACATCGGCCAGAAATACATGATCAGGGGAACCGCCACCACGACGATCAGGATGCTTAACGGTAGGCCCAGCTTCACATAGTCTTTGAACGTGTATCCACCAGGGCCTAACACGAGGGTGTTCGACTGATGCCCGATCGGGGTAAGAAACGCACAGGACGCACCGATAGCGATCGCGATGAGAAACGGATCAACTGATGCATGTAGACCATGGGCGATTCCAATACCAACAGGAGCCATGAGGACAACCGTCGCAGCATTATTCACCACTGCTGAGAGCAACAGTGTCGCAATCAACAAGATCGCAAGGGTCGTCCAAAGCGGTAAGATGCTGCTTGCGAGAAGAATCTGGTCTGCGATCAGCTGGGCACCACCCGTGGTTTCAAGCGCCGTCCCCACAGGTAACATGGCGCCGATCAGGATAATCACCGGCCAGTCGATCCGAGTGTAGACATCACGTAACGACAACACCCGGGTTAGAACCATCATGATGGCAGCAAGCACAAAAGCGATATGCACGGGTAACAACCCGGTGATGATCGTGGCAAGAAAAAACCCGAAGATCCCAAGGGCAAGAGCGATTTTCTTTGGCTGTCCAATGGAGAACCCCCGGTCTGCCAAGGGGAGACATCCCAGGTCACGAATCGCGTCATCAAGCTTGTCTGCCGCGCCTTGCAGCAAGAGAACATCACCGACATTCAGCTCTAAGTCATCGATGCGGTGGATGATCCGTTTATCGCTGCGTGCGATCGCTAGGAGATTCACCTCATAATGTGAACGCATTTTCATCGCTGAGACCGTCTTGCCTATGATGGGTGAATCCGGCATCACGACCGCCTCAACAATTGACAGAGTCGCCGTGTTTTTCTCATCCATCGGTAAGGGCTCTTTCCCGACCAACTCTGTTTTCGTTTGATTGAGAAATTCTTTCAGATCACCGGAATCTGCTTCAATAATAAGGATGTCATGTTCCTTTAACAGCTCACGCCATCGTGGCGCATACACTCGCTGGTTGTCGCGAATCAACCCCAGTACTCTGATGTCCAGGCCTTTTATCGTATTCAGCTGGCGAAGAGAGGAGCCTTTCAGCGTTGATTTTTTCGTGATGAGGACCTCAGTGATATAATCCTGGATGTGGAAACGGTCCTCCGCGGTTCGTTCTGGATCTCGATGGGGAAGGAATCGCCAGCCAAGGAGGGCGATAAACAGCACTCCTGCGATGGCAACACCTGCACCAACCGGGGTAAAATCAAACATCCCGAACGCCTGCCCTGATGCTTCTGCACGGAACGTGGCAATGATAATATTGGGTGGCGTCCCAATCAGGGTCGTTAACCCACCCAGCAGCGAAGCAAACGCAAGCGGCATCAGGATGAATGACGGGGAATGCCCCTTCTTCCGGGCGATATGGATGGCCACGGGCATTAGAATAGCAAGCGCACCCACGTTATTCATAAACGCAGAGAACACACATACTAACCCACTCAGCACGCCAACCTGTACCGTAAGGCTGTCCCCTAGTTTCATCATCCATTTGCCTAGTACATCCATTATCCCTGCACTCTGCAAACCACTGCTGACGATCAGCACTGCAGCAACGGTAATGACCGCCGGATGAGCAAACCCACGGAACGCGTCTTCAGCAGAGACGATGCCTGTAATAACCAAGAAAATGAGACAGAGAAGCGCAACAATATCATGGCGAACCCTCCCCCACATGAATAAGATCAAGGCGACAAGTAATGTTGCAAAGACCAGGAGCTGCTCCATCATAGGACACGTCTCATTTTTCCGTAAATATGGGATCAATGCTTTTATGCAAATAACATCAACGTTATTATAATATTTTGATACGCAAAATCCACGGTGTCACATGGATGCATGGATAGTTGATGAATAGATTTTATCGTTGAATTAAAAATCGAAGAGTTTTTCCTTTAATTGAATGTAAACGGTGTGCTCCCTTCAGAAGGACAACATGAATTTATTAAGAAAAACCATGAACACAGTATTAAGAGACGACGATTATGGACTTTATGCAAAAGAAATCCAAAGAAAACATAATTTATACAATCGGTGTCATCGCGAAGAACATCACCCACTCTCTTTTTCTCCACCTTTTTTAAAACTTATGAATCCACTGTTCATACCCGCCTATCAGATACGAGACATTCGTATACCCGACTGCTTTCATCTCTAAGCAGACCGATTGAGACAGCTCATGTCCTGCATGCTGATAAAGAAGAAAACACTGTTCTTTTGAGTAAGTCGCTACCACTTCCTCAAAGCAGGGGAAACACCCGTCATACACAACGTTGAGTGCTCCTTCGATATGCCCCGCCTCATACTCCCTCTGAGAACTCAGATCAACAACCACTGCACCTTGACGGATAAGGTCTTTAGCGTGCACCACAGAGACACCATCGGAAGATGGCGCCTGGGTCAACAAATATCCAAGCGCTGCAACTACGCATACAACTACAATAAAAACGAGGAGTATTTTGAACCTCAAACCATATGGTCGTTTATCCATGATTTCCATCTCTTTGCTACTGTTATCTTGAAATAACTTCCCGAACCAGCGAAGTCCTTTTCTCTATAACGAATCCTCTTTTAAAAAGCATATTACCTGACGAGCTTCTTTTTATATGCTACCACGGAACCTACCCCAAAAAAGAAACGCACAATCACCAGTTTCCCATACATCGACCGTCTCAGTGCAATAGACAGAGACGCGGTCAACACGAACCTGACTAGAATCCGCACCAAAGTGACCTTCTCCACCCCATTTCACCCAATCACCCCAAAAACCCTATACTCTGAGCCTGAAAAACTGACTGAATCCAAGGCTTTCTGTACCCCATCCTTGTACGTCTTGTTCAGATCCTTACGTTCGACGATGTTCAGAGCACTAGGAGACACACAGCCACTTTCCATACAACCAATAGAGCAGAAAATCAGCAAACATATCCTACATTATTAAAACAGCTACGTGATTCACCGGACCATACGACCATGAACCATCAACGACTCCTCCTCGGAATCACCCTGTTCCTTCTTCTGATTTCACTCATGATGTACTATAGTCTTGAGCACAACAACCATGACCCCGACCAGCGATATATCCTGGAAAATTTTGAGGCATTCAATGGAACAAACGTCCTCATGGGCGGTGTGGTCAGAACCGTCGACAGTGCCAACAACACCCTCCAAATACAACTCAGCCATCCTCCCAACTATCTTCTCCTTCTCAGCACCACCGAAAACATCAGCACCACCCAACCGGGGGACATCGTCGAGGTGTACGGCACGCTCACCAGCAGAAATCACATAGAAGCAGAAAAACTCCTCATCACTGAGCGATGGAAAGACGACCTGGTCTATCTGCGCTCCCTCCCCGCCGTACCGTTCGCCGTGTACCTGTTCTTCCGAACCTACCGGTTCAACACCGACACCCGCCGCTTCGAACGGAGGAAACCACATGGCTGACTGGCTCACCCACACCCTCATCGGATGGATCACTGGCAGAACCACGAAACAAGATATCGCCTTGGTCGTCATCGGTGCACTCCTCCCAGATCTGACAAAACTCACCCTCTTGTTCACCTGGCTGGGAATCTATGATCATCAGTTCTTCGACCCGCTGCATCTCCCCATCGGCGCATTGCTCGTGGCAGGTATCATCGCAGTCTTCTTTCAGGATATCAAAAAAGCATTCCTCGCCCTCAGCATCGGTGTCACGACCCATTTCCTCCTTGACTTCTTCTTAGTCCATACCCAAGGAGGCATCAAACTCCTCTTCCCGTTCAGCTGGGACGGCTGGCAAGTCTATTGGTACCGATCCGATGATTACCGGGTGACCATCGTCGCACTGGTTGCCGCACTCCTTGTGTACGGCATCTACCGGTATCATGAGCACAAAAAAACCAGCGAGTCGTAAGAAACCGTATCACTGCTTGACCGGTTCTTGTTTCACCACCCCGGGTTACTTTTCAAGAAAAAGGAATCAGTCTACAGAAAATGAGAGGCTCCGAAGCAAGGGAGGAAAGAAAATGAAAATCAAAAAACATTGATCTCCGGAGCTAGAGCACCCAAATAAAATACGCATTCATATAGATTTGTATTGAATAACGGATTGATTTTTAAGAAAGCAAGTAAGCAGCTGGGAATTTCCACATTATCCTATTTTTATCGTAAGGACCCCCCCGCCCCTACAATAGAAACTCTTATAAAAACAAGGTGTTATCAATTCACATAAGTGAATCGTAAGGGGATAAATATGAGAAAAAAAATCATCAGCATCTTGATTTGTATATTATTGGGTACGACGTCTATACTCGTACTCGAAGCGAAATCGATGACAGCCGAAGAAACTGTAATCAGAACGTATGAATCTGTTCATTCACCTCTCACGAGGGGGTATACGAACATCACGGTTGACCAAGCCTGGGAGTTAGTAACGAATACCTCAAATGGCATGCAAAGACCAATCGATGTTCGATATGATTCGGAATGGATCACCGCACATATTGATACACCCGCCCCGGAAAACCCGCACCATTGGCCAAGCTTACAGAATGGAGTACAACTGAGTGAATTCATGGAAGCCTATCAAGGCAAAGAAATCATCCTCTACTGTAAAACAGGGGGGCGTAGCAAAGCTGCTGCGGAACTCCTTGTCCAAAATAATTTCGATGGAATCATCTACAACATGCTAGGTGGTATCGACGCATGGGTGCTTGCTGGGTATCCGACGATACCAAATTCGCCCCCAGATACCCCACAAATAAATGGTGACGAAAACGGAAAACCTGGTCAAGAATATCAATACACGTTCACTACCACCGATATCGATGGAGATGGAATCTCCTACTACGTCAATTGGAGTGACAATACCCCTGATCAACTCGTGGGACCGTTTGACTCAGGAGAGGCGATAACCCTCAGCCATACCTGGTCTGAAAAAGGAACCTATACAATAAAAGCAAAAGCCAAAGATCGATACAACGCAGAGAGCGACTGGGCATATCTGTCAGTAACAATGCCCTGCTCCTACGACACTCCGATACACCGGTATCTTGAGTTGTTGTTTCAACGTTTCCCACATGCGTTTCCAATCCTACGACATCTCATGGGGTACTAACAATCCTCATCCTTTTCTTTTTTAAAATAGTGTCACTGGTTGACCTCTTGTTTTTCTTGGCTCCAAAACATTTACATGACCCTTGACAATAATCTTTTTTTCATCTTGTCAGAAAAACGAAGAGCAGCATGAAAAAACACCTCGTCACCATAGGACTCCTTGGCTTGCTGGTAAGTGCTGTGCTTAGCGGATGCACTAGTCCTGATACCTCTCCTGAAGGAGAAAGAAATAAGTTTGTGGGAACCTGGACGCTTGCGAGCACGGATATTGTAAGCCTCACCTTGTATTCAAACGGAACGTGTTTATATGTCGTCAGCGAAACGGACATGGAAACAAGAGAAGAAGGCACATGGGAGCTGACTGAGGGGATCTTTATCAATACCCTGTATCAGCATCCCCGGACCTTTACGTATTCTTTCTCAGATACCGATACAATTCTTACGCTTGTTGAAACCGAGAGTGGGGAAGTAACCATATTTAATAAACTCTAAAAAAAAGAAGTTATAGATAATCAGAAGGAAAACGGGCGTCTCGTAAGGGGATTGCCCGTTTCCATTAGGATGAGAGTTGTCAGGTAATACAGAATCTCTTTTGTATTCGGCTCTGGTGTTATGTATCAAAGAGGGTGAAGATGAGCACCTGTTTCCCCGTGGTCATCTGTTTTGTGATCCCAGCAAAGACCATGATGAAGACCAGACCAACTCCAAAGAATCCAAGGAGATGTACCAGAAGAAGAGAACTGATGTGCAGGTGTATTTTTACGGGTTATAGTACCGATTAAAAGAAATCAATTTCGTTTTTTTCATTCCTTTCCTTTTTGACACCACGCCACTGAGGGAAAGGAGAAATCCAATGACGAACGAAAAAAAGCCTAAGACTGAAAGTAATTTGAATTGATCCACGAGGCTTGACCCAATGTATCGCGTCAGCGTCTCGGGGTAAAAAAATGTACCGATTATCCCCAGGAACGTACCAACGACGCACATCATGATGCCAAGCAGTATCAGACTTCTTCGCATACCCCGACCTTATTTACAGTCGTAATTTCAAACTAGTATATTAGGATTTAGGATGTTGCTTTTTATAGAGAATCTCTTCTTAAAAGACTTTTCTTTATTGTTTTGTTTCGCGTATTCGTATGGGATATCGTAAGAAAAATACGCCATATCCAAGGCAAAAAAAACCAGTATGGTCCTCTGCCTATACAGCGAAACCGACTCAGAAGTACTATTCTTAAAGAACCTCTAAAAATCCAGCAAGTGGTTCGATTCAGAGATATTCTTGGTATTGTAAAAAGCTATCATGAGGAGTGGCGAATCAGGAATCGCATGGAAATCCAGATGAGACCATGTTATGCTCCTCCTTGGTTGTTGACGATATGTTCTTACAGAACCTTCATCAATAGCAATCTTGAAAGACAAGTATTCGTTACATTTCATGTAACTTTTGTTACGATTATATTCTAAGAGCAAATTATTTAAACCATAAGCGCATTGTAATTTCCTAAGACCCCTGTGAATAGGGAGGGAGACGAATATGAAAAAGAAAATAATTGGTATCGGTCTATGTATGCTACTGCTCGCCATGATCCCTGTTACGGCAGGAATGACGGTTCAGGAAGAGCCACAACCAAGTAAAATAGGATGGACCACGCTTCAAGGGTTCGTCTTTGGAGTAAGAGAAGTAAACGGCGGATCATTAATCATATTTCGCTGTCTCTTAGTCCACTACGTCGGCCAAGGCATCGGTCAACGAGTCACCGGCATTCGGTATGGTGGTCAGTTGATGGTGATCCCCGGAGCATTCAAAGGGGTGCTCATGCCACACATCATCATGGGATGGTGCCCTGGAGTCTTAGAATTTTAAAGAAAAACTTTATTCCCCCCCTCTCTTTTTTTATTTTCGTCCAATATTCACATAAAAGAAAAAAAACTGTTCTTCTCGTGTTTTTAAGTCATTTCAATACGTGTCGGACGTGGTTCTTCCGTAGCGAAAAAATTCATCGTATTATGCTATGTTGATTCCCGTCACCAGGCCAATCAGTAGGAAGAATAAAAAGAAGACACCCATCACTAACAAGGCACGTTGACGTGCGACAATCCAGAGAACAGACGAAAGAACGGAAAGACCATGCGAGGCAGGGTTTTTCGTTGAAGTCTGTAAATTCTTATATCTGCAGGTGATGTTCGTGTTCACCACCTTAAACCCGGACTCATAGGCTCTGATTAATTGTTCGCTTTCGATGCTGAAGGCGCTTCCCCGGAGCTTCGGGGTGATTGTTGCCACTGCTTTTCTGTTAAATGCGCGAAACCCGCATTGACTATCGGTGACAAACCCACCCGTACCCAGGCTTGTCGTATAATCCAGCACTCGTTTCCCAATGCGACGCCACGTCGGCATCTCTGTGTTGTGACCGACGCGAAAACCAATGGAAAGATCGTAGTCATTTGTCATCACCTTCCCGAGCACCGCTGGGATCTCATCAGGATTATGCTGACCGTCGCCATCTATTGTGACGACAAAGTCAAATTTGTTTTCTACCGCAAACTGAAAACCAGTTTTCAGCGCCGCCCCTTTTCCTTTGTTCGTCTCGTGAGACAGTACGATGGCGCCAGCGTTTGTTGCGATCTCTGCAGTCTGATCGGTACTCCCATCATCAACCACGACAACCGTATCGACATATAGTTTTGTTTTTTCCACAACACGACCAATTGTCGCCTCTTCATTATAGCACGGGATGATCGCAACAGACCGTGGAGTAGAAGGAGACGTGTTTTGATCCGATGGTGAATGATGTTCTTTTGCATCTTTTTTCCTTGGCATACGCATCACTGTACTCTTCTGTCCACTCAGTATTTAAACGATGTTTTACAATTGTTATCCAATGGTAGAAGAACATACGCACCCCGCTCAAAGATGCTGAAGACAGACGTCCTAACAGAGAACCTATTGTGTTTTCAAACTGTCTTACTGCGTGACACGCATTGGATATATTATTAAATGTTATTCTGTTGTAAACCTGATGATTTGAGGGAAAATGAAAAAACAATTCGTTCTCATAGGAATCGTTATTCTTTTCATCAGTGTTGTGTTCAGTGGATGTAATACCCCACAAAAGTATACACTCGATGGAACATACGTAAGTGAAGAGGAAGGTTCTCCCAGTTACACTTTTTATAACAATG
>JBAZLE010000032.1:0-15384 GCA_041650455.1 Thermoplasmatota archaeon
TTTTTCGATCAGCTCGTGTGCGAGTGCTTCTTTATTGACCACCAGACCCGCACAGCAGATAGCAAACGCGCCGAATTTACTCTCAAACGTCAAGGGCTGGGGGTCCCGGTCTGAGATAACTCCGATCCCCAAATGGCTTTTGATTTTATCAGATCCTTCATAAAACTTTGATTTAAATTGTGAGTTTTTGATTTCATGGATTTTCTTCACAGGTAATCCGTTTTTCTCGATAAACGCAATGCCACCATATTCTGTTCCGAGATGCGTATGGTAATCAGTTCCATAATACAAACTTGAGATACAGTTGTTATTGCTTACAACACCGAACAGCCCACTCATAGTCTCCCCTGTTTTGAAAGGGAAGAACCGTTGTAAGATATTTAAGGATTTTTAAGGTGGTTTCATCAACGTGTTTACGTTTGAAGAAACAGCATCGGGGCATGAAAAAACGATATCTGGTCTTTATCGTCCTACCGGAATCAAGAACAAGGGGATTAAATCTTCATCTACCTGTAAAATAGATTGAAGTGCGGAAACATTCCTGGGAAGAACGATGGTTGCAGAGAGGTTCCACGCGGTCGCCTCAAGTAAGACGTTATGTGCGCAAGCACCTGCTTCGTAGTACCAAAAGCATCGGTAGATATCATCAGATAGATCATCCCCTCCGGGAGGTCGGGTCCTGTCGAGATCAAGGATCGGCAAAAGGATCAGGGGGGCAGTTGAAATCGAGGGAAGAACAGAAGCCTCGGCAACCTCCGAACGATAATCACCAGAGATTTTTTTCACCAGAAAGGTAAGAATCGGTAATCCGATGAAATCAACAGGGACCCTATTGAATTTCACAAGCAGGTTCGGCTGATAGAAAAAAATCCCTTTGTCTGTGATTGCGTAGATTCGTAATGGATAGTACCCATGTGCACTGGGTACCGTGCGATGCCGCTTGATTGAATTTTGGTCCTGTCCGCTTCGATCGAGATACGGGGAAAAACCATAGGTGCTCCAAAGGAACTGGCTGAGTTCATCTCTTGACAGCATTCCAGTAAATGATGTCCCTTCAGTGCGCTGGTCCAACGCAGTAGACAGAGAAACATCGGAAGTTTGTATCCGTGGAAAGGTCGAAAACCACAGCGGTCGGTTTAGAAAATGATATGCAGAGACAGGATGCCCGAGAGGCATGACAATCATCCCTTCCTGGTTCTCTGGAATCCCCAGGGGGTCTATTGCAGGAGGGGCCTGTCCGCAAACGACCGTCCCTAACCCAAGGGCATTAGCCATGAATTGGATGTTCTGACCGATCTGTCCAAGCTCAGTACCTCCAAATTGCGCATCCGCCTGGTTTGTATCATAACAGAGACCAAGTTGTATCGGGGCTTGATACTGCTCACCTACGATGTCACGCCAATCACCATCTTTGAAAAACACAAGCGAATGATTTACCGGGTCGTAGGTATATACAGCTTCCTCCTTGAGTACATAGATTATTCCTGAGTAGGTGTTATTAATCCCGGCGATGGTCCGACCGCCATTCGACTGATACCCACACGCAGCCCAGAGAATGGTGGAGAGCTCATCATCAGTCACAGCCTCGTTGGTGAAATCACGTACGGACATCCGTCGGAACATCGAAACCTCCACCATCATATCTACTGGTAATGGGGTAGGTAAGAGATATTCTTCTCGAAAGGCAGCCTTTGAATAAGTAAAAAGCGTAGTACTGCTCAGGATAACAAGTAGTCCAAGAACCAATAGTTTTCGTTCCCAATTCCGTTTCATCATAAAGCATTCACATAAAATTATGATTCAGATTAGGAATATAAAAGTTCGGTTGTATTTTTTGTATGTGTCTTTTTTAACAGAAGGAAATGACGTTGAATTGGACGAAATCGGATAAATTTTTAAAAAAAATTCAAACAAGTAGATATCTTTTCCTTGTCATTTTATCATTTTGGAAAACTTCTTCGACACGTCTTTATATTAGCAATGACAAAGTGTAACACAGAAATAGAGTGGAGGTATCCTAAGTTGGTAGTCACCCGGAATCACAATCATCCTGCTTTTTCCTGCAATAAAAATAGAGGTACCTTCCCCTATGTGTTTCTCATCGTTCTTACAAATTTTTTCTTCTTTCAAAACCACAGGAAACGACCCCTCGTCGATTCCTTTAATGACGTCCCGACGAGAATACCCCTGAACGAATCATGTGACCAACTAATTCAAACCACTGGAGAGGGAGAGGAGTAATGAACCGGCAACAACTCACCTATTTACGAGTCGTTGCCCTTATCATGGCTGGTCTGGTCGCTTCATTAACCATTGGGAATCTTTTCACCATCGCAACAAAAGGTATCTCAGTCACCCTTCCAAAGGAAGACGAAATCCAATGGTCCATTGATCCGATGGAAAAAGAAATCTTGTTCCGCACCAAATTTTCCGTAAAGAACCAAGGGGTGTACGATATCCGCGATATCGACATCTCAGCCCAGCTCGTAAACAAGGACCGAACGCCCCTCGTCACGTATGAAAAGAAAGGGTTGGTCGTCCTGCGAGGCACCAACACCACTTTTGATCTCCTCATCCCTATTGATCTTGATACGATTTCTTTTTTCGACTGGTTTAGCCTTATTTATAAAAACACGACGTTACAATTGTTGATTGATATCGACGCTCAATATATGTATGGGTTGGTCGAGTTCACCGTTAACGAAGCAATTGATATTCCCTGGTCTCAGCCGCCTTTGAACCTTTCGGATAACAGAACGATCCAAGCGGGAATACAAGGTATCTGCACCCTTTTCAACATCACCCAGAACAAATCAATTACGACACTAGCGGATATCTTTTCTTTGTTTTCCATCCCTGAGATTTATTATGCGACTGAGAACGGGTTCATGTTCAATCTGACGATTACAACCTACTCAGAGGGCCTGAGAAACATCACCTGCCGGATCATCACACCGTTACTGATTATTCCTGGTGCCTTGGAATTTACCGCTTCGTTCCTTGTGGGTTTTGAGGGGAACAATCCAGTGTTCCGTATTCAGGAGATGGGAATTGAATATGATGCTTAAGAACCAGAACATCTCGCTAAAAACATGGCTTTCCTTTATTCTATACCTAATGCTCCCTCTGTGTTCCCTGTGTCTTATTCTGCTCGAATATACTGAACTGCCCTCAGGGTGGATCTTGAACAGGATTTACTGGGTGATCCCTTCTGCAACCGCGATTGTCATTCTCGCACAGCTTGGTTCGTGTTATAAAAAAGGTGAGACCAAACGATTTGTTCTAAATATCGGTTTTACCGTTATGACGATGATTTGGATGGTCGGGTTGCTCGGTGGTGGCCTGGTGATGACAACACTCTGGAACGAGTATGAATTCTCCCTTCATATGGAAAGATATGTCGTTTTGATCCTCAGTGTCACCGCACTTAACCTGATGTACTATATCCTTGAGTGGAGGGTGTATCAGAAGGACCTTCCATCGCTTCTCCCCCCGAAGACAGCAACGATTGAGACATCCGCAGAATAGAACCGACAAAGGCACCTCTTGTCACACTCTTTTAAATATTGTTTTTTGATATCAAGATGAGGTGTTTTCTGTAAAATACCAATGGGGGAATGTTATGAGCCAACATACTCTTGCTTTTCTGAAAGACAGACTCTCAGAGAGGGATTATCAGAAAATAACGAAATTGAAGAACCCATCGATGAATGAGTTCATCGCGACGAATATTGAGGTGTGTAATCCTGAGAACATCTTCGTCGGAACCGATGCTCCTGAAGACATCCAATATACGAGAGAGGCGGCGGTGCGGAACTATGAGGAAAAACCACTATCTCTACAAGGGCATACGATTCATTTCGACGGGTATTATGACCAGGCAAGAGATAAGGTTCATACCAAATTTCTGCTTCCCGCAGGAGCAAGCCTGGGACCAGAGTTAAACACCATGGACCGTTCCGAAGGGCTCAACGAATTATCAAAAATAATGGAAAATATCATGGCTGGTCATGAGCTCTTCATCAAATTCTATTGTCTCGGACCAGCCCATTCCCCGTTTTCAATCCCGTGTATCCAACTGACGGACTCAGCGTACGTTGCTCATAGCGAAGACCTCCTGTACCGGCAGGGATATCAAGAGTTTCTACGGCAGGGGAAGAACGCGCGATTCTTCAAATTCGTCCATTCGCAGGGGGAACTCGAAGAAGCGGGATTTCGCCTGCGTGTCAGCAAGAACAAGGAAAAAAGACGGGTGTACATTGATTTGCAAGACGAGGTCATCTACAGCATGAATACGCAGTATGGGGGGAATAGCATTGGTTTGAAGAAACTCGCGATGCGCCTTGGAATCAACCGATGTGCCCAGGAAGGCTGGTTGGTGGAGCACATGCTGGTGATGGGGGTGACAGGACCAAGTGGACGAATCAGTTATTTCACGGGAGCGTTCCCCTCCATGTGCGGAAAAACCTCCACAGCCATGATGAATGGAGAAACCATCATCGGGGATGACATCGCGTATCTGCGGATTATCGATAACACTGTACGAGTGGTGAACGTTGAGGCAGGGATTTTTGGTATCATTGAAGGGATTAATGACGCGAACGACCCCCTACAATGGAATGCCTTGACCCATCCGGCGGAGATCATCTTTTCTAATGTTTTGGTAACGGAAGACAACGAGGTGTATTGGAATGGCAAGCCCGGGGTTCGTCCGAAGACAGGAGTGAATTTCTCAGGGAACTGGTTCGACGATAAGCGTGATGAATCAGAGATGGAAATCCCACCATCACATAAGAACGCCAGGTTCACGTTTCGGTTAGAGATTCTCCCCAATGTTGATGCCAGCCTGCATGCTCCGCTAGGGGTCGCGGTGAAGGGGCTCATCTACGGGGGACGCGACTCAGATACGTCCGTCCCGGTGGAGGAATCATTCGACTGGACCCATGGGATCGTCACCAAAGGGGCGTGTCTGGAATCGGAGACGACCGCGGCGACCCTGGGAAAGGAAGGGGTGCGGGTGTTCAACCCGATGTCCAACATCGATTTTCTCTCCATCCCTATTGGAAGGTACATCCAGAATAATCTGGATTTCGGAGCGAGACTTGCTCATCCGCCACGGATTTTTTCTGTGAATTATTTTTTGAAAGACAGGGACGGGACCTGGTTGAATGAGAAAAATGATAAAGCGGTCTGGTTGAAATGGATGGAGTTGCGGGTCAATGATGAGGCTGATGCGCTGGTGACTCCGACGGGGTCTATACCGTTGTACGAGGACCTGGAAACCTTGTTTGCACAGGTGTTACAGAGGCGGTACCGGAAACAGGAGTATGTTATGCAATTTACGACAAGAATCCCTGAGAACCTCGCAAAGATACAACGTATGGGAACGGTTTTCCGAACAAGGATTCAGGACACCCCAGAGATCGTCTTCACGATTCTACGGGAACAACAGAAACGATTACTGGATGCCCAACGGTCGTATGGAGCGTACATCTCACCCGATCAGTGGTGATTTTTCCTGGTCTGTCTTAGGATGTAGTAAGAAACCTGAAAAAAAATATATATAAATGTATATATTATCCCTCGATAAATTCCGCCCCATGGTTGAAACAGAAAA
The DNA here is from genome assembly GCA_041650455.1 of Thermoplasmatota archaeon. GTDB lineage: Archaea > Thermoplasmatota > E2 > DHVEG-1 > DHVEG-1 > SM1-50. Next base: position 5,618 of record JBAZLE010000032.1, read on the forward strand.
AAATGTAAGAGGGAAACAACGGTGAATTATTATGGAACTTACAACAGCAATTCAAAAGCGACAGAGTATACGAAGCTTTCATTCTACCCCGATTCCACAACAAATCCTTCAGGAAATCCTCATCGCCGCGAATCAAGCACCTTCCGCAGGAAATCTGCAAGCAAGAGATTTCATCATCGTCAACGATCAACACATAAAGGACCAACTCTGTACAGCAGCGTCACATCAAAACTTTCTGACAGAAGCACCCATCATCATTGTTGTCTGCGCCAATCAGAAGCGTATCTCCCCGTATGGGCTGCGAGGAAAAGAGCTGTACTGCATACAGGACGCGACAGCAGCAGTAGAGCATATCCTGCTTGCCGCGGTGGACCACGGATTAGACAGCTGTTGGGTCGGTGCCTTCAACGAAAAGGAAGTCTCAGACATCCTACGGGTCCCCTCCTACATCAGACCCATCGCAATGATACCCCTAGGGTTTTCAAAGAAAAAAGACACAGCAACACGAAGAAAAAACATCAAGGTCCTTGTCCATGTGAACTCGTGGTAACAGTCAGGGTTTTTCGAAGTAATGGAGCAACTGCTCCTCTTGCAGTCTCTTTCTGACCAGCGGATAGAGCGTGATTTCTTCCTCTTCAATCATCACCGACTCGAGATTCATCTCTCGTAACTTTTTGAACAAACGTGGTTTCTTCTCTGGATGAATGCACACGAGGGCGATATGGAAACGTATGTGGGCTTTATGTAATAACTTCAAGGCTTTAAGTTGATATTCAAAGCCTTGTTTTGCACCAGTCAACAAGGAAAACTCCTCAGCGTCTGCCCCTTTCAGACACACCCTCACATGAATCTGTGGGAAGACGGAGAGAGCCTCAACGAATGTGGGGTCATACCCTAATAGGATGCCATTGGTCTCTAAGATAAACTCATACGTGGTGCTGAGACGCTCTAAGAGGTGAAGAAGATGGTATTTCCCAATCGTCGGTTCACCACCGGAGATGCGCAGTTGCTGATATCCTTTTTTTTCAGCGATAGTTTGGAGTTTTTCCACCACTTGTTCTGGTGAGTAAAACTCCCCTGTTTCCTTCGCAGACCATACACTATGACCTGACCAGCAGAACCGACAGCGGAGATTACAGCCAACCGTGTCTGCAGTGGCAATCCCCCCGTAAAATCCCGTGGGTCTGAATCGATAATATTTTTTCAACGTATGAGTAACAACAATGTTCTCGGTTTTTTTCGATAAATCAATTGGATCGTACACGGATCATTCATCCTTGGCTCATACAAATAAAAAAGAGTAACTTCCTTAGATATTATGCTTTTTCTGTTTTATTATGCTTTTTCTGTTTTTCGTTTTTTATAAAAAACCACACTATTTTTTTTTAAAAACTTTAATTAATCGTTCTATTATATCTTCATTTCCTGGGCGGGTGACAAAGTGGCTATTTTTTCGTAATACAATATAACGAAAGAGCTATAAACCACCATTTCGTTATACAATATAACGAAAAGAGGAAAAAATCATGGGTAGCAAGGATAATCATTTCACCCTTTATCAAAAATTCAAACAAGACGCAACAAATAAACATAATTTTGAAGGAACACGTGTTGAGGCATATTTTCTCTCTGCCTACCATCTCATCGAAACCTGTGCAGCACAAGAAAGAGTCCACATCAACAAACATCAACAAGTGAGAATAATGCTGACAAACAATATGTTCATTTTTAATGAAAATACCGAAAAAGTATGGACAAATTTTCAACAAATAGAAAACCAGCTCAGACCAAAATTTACCTATGGATTCTCCTGGACAGAAGAGGATATGAAAAACGTTGAAACCTGTTATCAAACAATCGAAAAAATATGTCTAGAAAAATTAGGAGAAAAACTCCCATGAACCACGAATCAACACGCCTCATTGAGGACATCAAGAATATCACCATACAACGACCTGACATTCAGACAATAATCCTCTTCGGATCAGTCGCTCGAGGCCAAGAACGAGAACATAGCGATGTGGATTTTTGCATCATCCTCGATAACGATAAAATAAAAAAAGTCATCCAACAGCAGATACTTGCCATAGAAAAAAAATACAACAAAAACATTAATGTCGTCTTCACTACCTCGACGTTTGAAAAACTTGATCGTCAATTCATTGAAACCCTTCTGCGAGAAGGAATCGTTCTGTTTGGAAAACTACCTGAAGTTCCCATCCAACGTCTCGAACTAGAACCTTACGAAATAATAAAATACGATCTAAGCGCAATGAATCAATCGGAAAAAATGAAAATCAAACGATTACTCTATGGGATTGCGACGACGAAAAAATACAAGGAAAAAATCTATGAAAACAAGCAAAAAGGAAAAGTTGAGGAGTTTGGTGGAATGCGCATAGGAATCGCATCAATCCTCATTCCAGAGAAAATGTCCTGGCAAATTGAAGAGATTCTTAGAAACCATAATGTAGCTCTAAGGAAAATTACGATTTGGCTATCAAAACCGTAAAAAAAAAAAATTATATCCTAAATGGTGAGTCTCGAAAAATAGAAGAAAAAACTAAACCAAAAGTGTTAAAACCGATTATTGAATATTCGGGATACCACCAAGGCCACATAACACCAGTTTTGGCCATATAACACGTTTCACCTCAACAGGAGGTTGGGCGGGTAACAAAGTGGCTATGTGGCGGACTGCAGATCCGCCTACGAGGGTTCAAATCCCTCCCCGCCCTTGAAAAAGTCTGGGAGGACTTTGTATGTTTCGTAAAAAACACTATGTGGAGATAGTAATTATTTTTTGTATGTTCTCTGGTCTGGTATCGCAATCGACACAGGAACCCGGGAAGGCAGCATCGGTAGAGACGCTTCTAATCAACGAGATTATGTACCATCCTACGGAAAACGAAAACACGAACGAATGGATTGAATTGTATAACCCAACCGCAGAATCGTTGGATGTCGCGGGATGGATGATTGCAGATGAAAAAGAAACTGACATCATCCAAGCAGATCCTGAACATGGGGACGGTTCTACCATCATCCCATCGAGGGGGTATGCCATCATCACAGATAAAGGAACAACCATCGACGAAACCTACGATGTTGCAGAAAACGTCGTACGACTCTGCGTCGATGACAGTACATTGTGTGGGTATGGATTGAACAATCAACAAGAAAGAATCATCCTTTTCGACCAGGAGGGTACAACCATCGACGCGGTGGAATGGGGAGAGGATTACGAGGAGGTCCCGGGTGCTCCCTTCGCAAGTATCGCAGAAGGAAACACACTTGCGCGATACCACGAAACCGATACGGATGATACCTCAATTGATTTCTTTGAAAGCGCATCTCCGACCCCGGGGGCTGAAAATATTCAAGACATGCAAGAAGAACCACCAGGGATGCCTCCATCTGAGGAGGAAATCGATGAAGAGGAAACATCTGAAGAGGAAGCCTCTGAAGGATACAAAGGGGACTACTCATCCTCCATTCTCATTATCGAACTCTATTATGACTGCCATCCGACGATCAATGCTGAATACGTCAGACTCTTCAACCCGACAAACAGGTCTATCGATGTCTCTGGGTGGTATCTCACCGACAAACCATGGAAACAACCAGATGATCGACCAAAAATATTCCTCCCAACGCAGAGCAATCTGTCATCCCAGACGTCGTGGTTCCTTACCAATAACGCAAGCGCTTTCTTCTGGGAAACTGCACTCTATCCTGATTTCGAATATGCAGTAGATTCCCAACCAATGGTCGCTCAGCTGCCAACCTACCGGACCGTCAGCTTCAGCAACACTGGTGGGCTTGTGGGGTTTTATACCGCCTCACATGCTCTCGTTGATCTGGTTATTTATGGAGACGCCACTGAGTATGTCTCAGGTTGGGAAGGACCACCGATCCCCTCATCAGGACAGGGCGGTGTCTTAAAGCGGAACAGCATCAATGGGACACCCGTTGATACCGACTCAGCATCAGACTGGGCTCATCAGAGAATCTTCCATATCGGACAATCAGATTTTCCTCTTGAGACACTTTCATTCACCGGAGAGATTACCACCTTTGTCTCACCGGACAGCAGTTATGAAACGATAGCAAATGAACTGCGTAATGCACGTTGTTCGATTGATCTGAACATGTATGAGTTCACCAACCCGTTCCTCTACCAAGAAGTATCAGATGCACTGAAACGAAATGTCCGCGTCCGTATCTTCATGGAAGGCTCACCCATCGGAGGCATCGATGACCGAGAGATATTCATTCTGAGTAAAATCGCCTCAGAGGGTGGGCTGATTCGCTTCCTTGTCAGTGATCAAGACAACCATGTGCATGCGAGATATCAATTCACCCATGCGAAATATCTTCTTATCGATAATGAAACCGTGATTGTGGAAAGCTGCAACTGGGCGAAAACCGGGATTCCGAGAAACCAAAGTTATGGGAACAGAGAATGGGGCATTGTCCTTCGTAACAAAGAGGTAGCAACAAGTTTCCTGAACGTGTTTGAGGCGGACTGGAATCCGCTGCAGTCAGATAGTTATCCCATCGAAGCTATGCATTTGACGTTTTTCCCTGATTTTCCCTTGGATTACGAGATCCCAACGGGTTCGTATCTCCCGCAATTCCCTGCAAAGACCATCACGGGACCCTGCACCGTCACACCGGTGTTTTCCCCTGATACCAGTGAACAAGCCCTTCTTGATGCGATAGATACTGCCACACGCACCATTTATGTCCAACAACTCTACATCTACAAAGACTGGGGTGAGACACCAAGTCCGCTGGTTGAACATCTGGTGAACAAATCCCTCGAAGGCGTCCAGGTGCAAGTCCTCCTCGATTATAACACAGATTACGAAAAGACGAATATTCTGCTTGAGGAAACAAAGACGTACCTTGAAACCTATGGAGTATCCGTGAAATTCATCAGCAGCGAATGGTCACCCTTTACCACCATCCACAATAAAGGAATGATCATCGATAACACCACCGTTCTGATTTCAAGCATCAATTGGAACGAACAGTCAATTCGAAAGAACCGGGAGGCAGGAGTCCTGGTGACAAACCAAGAGATTGCCTCCTATTACGCGACTGTGTTCCTCTCCGATTGGTGCCTTGAGCCGGTCACAGCGAACGCATCTGATTCTTCATGGGCAGAATATAAATACCTTGTGTTGATTGCCGTTGTTGTTTGCATCATTCTCGTGTTGATTGCACGGGATTGGAGAAAACGAAAATGGACGTAGTCTTTCTTCAACCATCATCGATTTCCCTTGTCGCTATTGCGGTTATGATTGGGACGCTGGTCGTTGCCTATCTTAAAAAAATAACCCTGACCTATTCGATTATTGTCGCGAACTTCTTTGTCTTCCTTATTAGCTTGTTTTTTCGAACTGAGATCATCAATGAACTCGGGTTTCGACCCATCTATCTGTCTTTCGAATGGTTCCCAAACATCTACACATTATTTACCTCTATGTTCGTCCATAGCGATTTTTTACATATTCTGGGGAATATGTTCGTGTTTTTTTTCATGGGGATTGCTTTCGAACAACGGATAGGACCAAAGAAATTCCTTTTGATCTACCTCATCACGGGCGTCTGCGGTGCACTGACGCATTCTTTTCTTAACATTGGCTCAGCGATCCCCTTGGTGGGCGCCTCGGGAGCGATCTTTGGGATCCTTGGTGCATTTGCCTATGCCTACCCTCGAGATGAGATCGTGATGCCTGTCCCCCTTGGTATCATGGTTATCATGCGCATCAAGGTCATCTACGCAACGATCCTCTTTGCGGCCCTGGAGACCGCTATCGTGATGTTCTCGGTGCAGGACAGCACCGCTCATTTTGCACACCTAGGAGGACTAGCCAGCGGGGTGATCCTTGCCGTAATCCTTCTGAGGAATCGAGCGGAGAGACAGTCACCGACAACCAGCGCGAGACCCTTGGAATACATGCAAATCAAAAAAGAAGACGCGATAAATTTTTCACATCTGACAAAACTGGCGAAAACCTCCGAGGAAAAAAAAATACTCCAACGTATCGAAAAAGAAGACGTCCTGCAAGTACGGGATATGTGGCTGGAGCATTTCCTTGACAAAATCACCTGCCCGGTCTGCAACCGACCCTTGACGCATGGAAATCGGAAGATCTGGTGCGAGCAGAACCATTTTCAGACAGAGTACTAAAAACCAAGTCCCACCAGGGTTCCGAACAGCAGGTAACTGGAGAGTACATACCCAATAATCGCACCACTGCATAGTAACGGCAGTCCTGCTTGTGGTTTTCCTTTTATCACAAACGTCATCAGCAGCAGAAAACCAACAAGGGTGCCAGCAAGAACCGAGAGAGCCACGGGCAACCCATTTGAAATGTTATGATAGCTAGCCACCACGAGGATGCCAGGCATGACGATATCCCCCAGTCCCATGAAGAAGGCGTCGCGTTCTTCCTGGTCTTTCAGTTTCTCCTTTAAGCGTTTTGTTTCTTTAATTAAGGAGTACCCTCGTATCTTCGGGACAACCAATAATACGGGTAATTTTAGATCTATCACAGTATCGGCTAGGTCTATCATGTGTTTTGTTTTATAGACGGATATCGCATCATACACTGCTAAGACAACCAGAAGGATGATGACAAGTAGGATGCTTAAGGAGATGCCAAAGATAGCGATCGCGCCTGCCCCGATGATCACCCCGCAGAGATCAATGACATACCACTCAGGAAATTTATAGAGAACGACAACGAGGGCAACTGCTAGAACGATGGAAACGCCAAGCGAGACGATATCCGACAAGAACCCGAACAAAGGAACGAAGATAAAGAAAGCAGTGTACCCGATCGCGAATAACATGAGTATTTGGATTACCTGTTTTTTCCAGTATCGTGCGATGAGCAAGATGATCACGGTCATCACAATGATAATGACGAAGATATACAGAATATTCACTGGGTTGCTTGTGTCCTCAAAGGTGGGTTGAAAGAGGTTTTTTATCTGTAACGCCAGCCCATTGATGATAACAAAGAAGCATCCCATGATGAAGATAGGCAAGTACATTTTTTTCTGAGATTCTTTCTCATCAGTCATTGGAACCCAGAAATCGTCTGTTCCTTTTTATAGGGTTTGTTTTTTTAGAAAATTAGATGCTTTATTACGATGTCGGAACGGACCAGCGCCTTGATAGAAAAATTTTAAAAAAAAATATTGTAACAAAAGTTGCAATTAAATTCCTATCAAACAATTTAAATATATATAAGTCATATTGATTCTATAAATGATTATTAACGGGAGGAGTACCCCTTATGAAAGAGAGAGGAAAAAAAAGAAATATTTTAAAAAATATCTGTACGCTGGTGATCGTCTTTGTTCTGGTCTGCTGTAGTGTTTCTACTTTTACCATTGCTACCGTTGATATGGGAAAGGAGGACAATAATCTAAACACAACTTTTAATACTCCTCAACCTGCTCAAGCATTAGGATCGGGCGATAGACTTCTCTTAGATGAAAATTTTACGGATGGAAACATGCCACCAACAGGAGATCACGGAGACTGGGATCTTCATCAAACAAATCCGGATCAAACATGGTACATCGACACGACCGCACCTCATACGAAATCAAACTGTGCCACGGTTCATCGCGATGATTCTGACGAGCTCCAAGACGAATGGCTTATCACCCCGAGCCTTAATTTCAGTGAATACGAAGAAATAAACCTGACGTTCTACTGGTATTCCTGTTTTTATGTAACACTGTGGAAGCAATATATTGAATTTAATATCAGTGTTTCAACCGACGAAGGAGGTAACTGGACGAACATCTGGCGTTTTAACGACCTGGATTTATCTTTCACAGACTGGAAATGGTACAAGAGTGAACCAATCGATTTATCCGCGTTTGCAGGAGAAAATGATGTGCGGATCGCATTCCAATATTATAGCAATACAACCACAGCAGCAGAACAACAGGAGTTTAGTATCGATGATATTCTGGTAAAAGCTCGTGGCGTCGGAGGTCTTGCGTGCGATGCAGGGGGCCCCTATAATTGGTACTGGAATCGACAATTAGAGTACTGGCCGCTCCCCGGTGTTCGATTCCATGGGAGTTTTGTCAATGGGTCATTAACTGGAACTCAATTGCTTTGGGATTTCGGCGATGGGAACACCTCTCTGTCGCTTCCGCTGAATACAGACCCGGTCCATTTTTATCATGATATCGGAACCTTTAACGTGACCTTGACGGCTATTGACAATTCGGTTACACCCCCGATGATTGCTGAGTCCGAAACAACCATCACCCTCTTCTTACTTGCGCCACCGGAATTGGACATCGAGCTTCAGGAAATATCCCTAGGGATAAAAGGCGACATAGTAAATGATGGGGACTATGATGCCACCTATGTGAATTGGACGATGAATGTCTCCTGGGGTCCGTTCCAAATCTTCCAAATGTTCGAGAAGAATGTTGGCAATGGTACAATAGAGAATATCGCGGCGGGGACGTCAGAGACCGTTCGGAGTTCCTTGTACTTCTTTGGATTTGGGCGGATCAGCATAGAATTCACAGCATACCCAGAAAACCTTCCCGGGGTTATAAGAAATTTTAAGGGAATAAAGATTGGACCTTTCGTAATCATTACATCAGAAGTAATAAACCCGTAAAACGCCAAGGGCCGATACGTTCCCCTATCTTTTTTTTTTTATTTTTTTATCATTCACAATCAAAAAGGCTAAACTAGTGAGATGGTTACTAACGATTTTGTGGAAAAAAAGGATAATTGGTTATTTGTTTTTCAAATATTTTTTCACCAGCTCAAGAGCACAGAGGTTCCCACACATCGAACAGGCGTTCGTATCCTCCGAAGGTCTCCGTTTCGCCCGATACTGTTTTGCTCTCGCAGGATCAACACATAATTTGAACATGGTCTCCCAGTCAAGTTCCTCCCGTGCGGCACTAAACGACGCATCAACATCCCGATCAATCCCTCGTGCGAGATCCGCCGCATGCGCAGCGATCCGTGTCGCGACCACCCCGTCACGGACATCCTGTGTATCCGGTAGACACAGATGCTCCGCTGGCGTTATATAACAGAGAAAATCAGCGCCACAGAACCCAGCAAACGCACCCCCAATCCCCCCGACGAAATGATCATACCCAGGGGCGATATCCGTCACCAGAGGACCAAGCACAAAGTACGGTGCGTTGTTAGTCACGGTCTTCATCACCTGGATGTTTGCTTGGATATCAGACAAGGGCATATGACCAGGGCCTTCCACCATGGTCTGCACCCCTGCGTTCCGTGCTTTTTCAACCAGCTCACCAATGAGAAGCAACTCCTGGAATTTCGCTCGATCATTGGAGTCGGCAAGCGCACCAGAACGCATCCCATCACCAAGCGACAACGTCAAATCATAGCGTTTCGCAATCTCGAGCAGATACCCGAACTCCTCGTAAAAGGGGTTCTCCAACCCATGATGCAGTATCCAGGCCATGTGAAACGATCCACCCCGGGATACCATGGGGATCAGTCGCTTTTGTTTGCGGAGACGTTCGACACTGACTTTCGTCACACCCACGTGGACGACCGCGAAATCAACCCCCTGCTTCGCCTGCCGCTCCACCATTGAGAACATATCATCCGACGTCATCTCCACAATCGAACCACGACGCGTTATCGCCTCAATCCCCGCCTGATAGATAGGAACAGTTCCGAAAGGAACAGGAACGGTCGTAAGCAATCTCCGACGGATCGC
>JBAZLE010000033.1:0-15206 GCA_041650455.1 Thermoplasmatota archaeon
AATACACTTACACGACATCCGCGATTGATGTCGACGGTGATACCCTCTACTATCGATTCTCATGGGGTGACGGAACATATAGTGGTTGGATTGGACCGTTCCCCTCTGGTGCGGAAGCATCTGCACAACATGCATGGAATCAAAAAGGCATCTACAACATCACTGTAAGAGCACGCGATACCCTAGGGCAGGAAAGCGACTGGTCTGACCCGCTTAGTGTCGCGATGCCTGTGGACCTCATCAATCCACATCCACTCCTCCAATGGCTCTCTCAGATTCTACTTCAGCGATTTCCCTTCTTCGGTGCCTTCTTAGAAAAAATCGCATCAACTATCTGGTGAGCATACAGAAGAGGAATGTTCGATTTCCCTGCTATGAGATGTTGAGGAGTGTCAGCAGTTTCAAGGTGACTAACACGAACAGTGTCAGAATCGCATTTGTTTTCAAATCAAAGACCTTCACCCATTCCAGCAACGCGATGATGACATACGCTAAGATCAGCAATAACACCAGCTGAAGGACCACAATACCGATGGTGTACAGGAGATCTGGGTAGGATCGAGTGAGCAGGGTATCCCACATCGTGGCAAAAAAAGCTAACAGGCCAATCGTGAGTTGGGCTTTCGTAATCTCTCTCATCGATGTGGTCAGCACGTGTTTTCTATATAAAGATTATTCATTCAACCTCGCGACCAAGCTTTCTTGTATCGCGATTTGTACCGCATCGACCATCATCTGAAGTGGCATGCCTGAAGGGTCTTGGGAATCCAATAACGGAACATGAAGAAAGCCGACGGTGATGCTCAGGTTCTGCTCTCTCACGTAGCCTAACAGTCCATAGAACAACGCGTTACAGATGTACGTCCCCGCAAAAAAACTCTGTTGCGCAGAGATGTGTGCTTGTCGTATCGTTCGAGCGATATCGTGTGTTTTCAGAGAGGTGAGACGAAGGAACGGGCCGTTCTTCTCGATTCGCTGGGGAAAGGACCAAGTCCCGTCATCTTTTGGGTATCGTTTGAGATTGAAACCTATTTTTTCTACTTCGATTCTCTGAGCTTTCGCATTCAGTCCAAGACTGATCACCACATCCGGATGGTACAGCTCTATCGCATCCCGTGCCCTCTCAACGGATTTTTCAAAATCAACAGGTAAAACGATACCGATGATATCCGCGTCATGAAGGGAAGAACCGTTCAATGTTTCCGCGATGATTTGCGAGGGGTTCGTCGAATGCACCCCAAACGGTTCAAACCCGGTCACCAGCACGACGGTTGAGCCTGACGCACCGGATGTTCCCAACAGAATCAAAAAAATGAACAGCATTGCGATGCAGATACTTCGATGAACCCTCATCCAATTTTTATATATTCTTTTCCTATAAAACGATTCCTCTCCCGGTCTTCTTATCGTGAGGTAGTAAGCGAGAAGATTACGATATCCATTTCATCAGACGCTCTTTTTCCTGAAATGGTGTACGCATACACGTCTAAGGTGTGTTTCCCGATGATGGGGAAGAACCATCCCTGGATCGTCCATTCATAAGGAGGTTCTGAATCCCCAAACTGGAAATACCCATCGATACAGAACACGACGTATTGAATCGGTTCCTGGGAAAACGCCTCGGCATGCGCCATGGTTCGTCCGCCAAAGATAATGGTGACCCCTCGGAGCCCACCAAAATAGTGTTTCCCAAAGGAGGTCTCCAACATCGGACGATTGAACAGATACATATGCCCCTCATAGGGTCGATGGAGCATCACTTGCACATCGATTGGTTTTTGGATACATTCTACGGTGATTGCCACCATCAGTTTTGTTGCTTTTACATAATACGACCAGTTCAGCCGATCCGCGGTATCATTCGGTGAATGACCCCAGGGGTACCCGTCCTGGTGTGCGATCCAGACGCCGTCATAGCCGTAATCCACGAACGCCTGATTGTCCGCCCCGCGATATCCAGGGAGCGTCATGACCTTCATGTCGATGATGTCGTTGTATTTCTCCGCAATCACGGTCGCGTCATCCGCTATCCAGGTCGACCGTTCTGGTGGGAAAAACCGCAGGACGCGTCCTCCTTCTATCGTGTCTGCATATCCGATCATGTCCATGTTCAGGACCGCGACGATGTTGTCCCCGCGGTAGGAGGCATCCCTGGCATAGGTGAAACTCCCATACGTTCCGACTTCCTCACCTGAAAAGGTGATAAAACGGATCGTATTATTAAACTGATAGTGTCGGAGGACCGACGCAATCGCTAGGACTGCTGCAGTGCCTGACCCGTCATCGTTTGCCCCCGGAGAAGTAATTGTCGTGTCGTAATGGGCGCAAAGGATGAACTCCGCGGTGCTCTTCGGATCTGCTCCGGGGAGGGTTGCCACGACGTTTTTACTATGAAACCCAGCATAACGCCATTCATGGAATTCGACCTGTAGTCCCATCTTTTGAAACTCGTTGTAGAGATATTCTGCCGCAAGGTTACAGGTTATCGTCCCGGTGTAGCGGGGTGCGAACTTCAGTAACCCAGAATGATACTGGACCAAGAGGGACTCGTTGATCTGGTTGATCATCTCGATGATTGTTGTTTCATCACAAGAAACAGCAGGTATGTCTGAGGTCTGGCTCTGTGCTGCTATCGCGAAAGCAGATGAATTGAATAGAAAAGCAATTACAAGGTATACCGTTAGTGTTTTTTTCATAGGATTCTCCCTACTGAAATGATTCTCCTTTGATTATATAAAGATTACTTCATAAAATCTTTTCAGGAAAAAAGAAAAAAAAGAGGTATTAGGAGGGATATCCTCCTATAAGCAGACTTGGGTCACCAAGGAGCGCCCATTGCTGGACAATCTTACAGTCCGTTTGATCGTCCATCGGCGGATGCTCATTCATGTAATACACCAGGTCGGTCCCATGCGTCTCCCCGAGGTTCACCTTCCCGTCATGATAGGCTTTAAAGAAGAGCCATTCCAGGTGCCGACCTCGTTGCGTCAAGGTTTCTGCGCCTGGTTCTCCGTACCCAAGACCCGTATTTGCGATCACCGCGATCGCCCCACCTTTTGTTTGGCTCGCCATGCACCATGCCCAGCATCGTGGTATCCACTCGTCACGCCAGAACTCCCCGATGAATTCTTTATATTCAAAATAGTCCAACCCGTTCTCCAAGACACCTTTGATGATGTTCAGCAGGCTTGTGTTGTATTGCGCGTTGTGACACCCACCAACGATCACGACCGGCTGTTTTTCCCCATTTTTCAGCTCTGACATATGAGTAAACTTCAGTCCATTGACCCAGCTGTTGTTTCTCGGTGGATGAGTCGACCAAGAAGCGGGGTTCCCATGACCAGAGAAATGCACAAACCCACTGCCTAGGCTGAACTCGCTAATCACTGAGTCAGGACCGGTGAAACGACCATTGGATGTCCAGACCATGGACGATTCAAATCCCATGCTTTCCAGCTGCTGGAAAGATGCGTTGGTCGCCATCTCCCCCTCATAATAGGGGTCGTTGACCGCAGGGTAGGTGTCCCCAGCGATGCCAACAAATTTCTTGAACCATTCCGATCCGTAGGTCGTGGTTTCATAGGTGATGATTTTTTTCACCATTGTTTTTACTTGAAGCACTGAAGTACATGGAAGACGACCGACGTACACCTCAGGGTACATGTCCAGGATGTCTTTCTGGATGCCTATCCATTCCGCGAAGATTCCGTTATTGTTCGAATCCCAGCTGGAGAAATTCCCATTGCTATCGTACAGATCACCGAAATACAGATCCGTCAGATACGAACCTTCTCCCCCATCGTTTAAGAGAGAGTATCGAACCGGTATCCACCATTTTTCTTTCATGACACCCCCGCTTCTTCCCCCGACCAACAGGACGTATTTCGTCTGCCATTGGTCAAATGCGTTTTTGATGAAGTATTTCATTTCCTCTGCGCAATCCCGTCCTTCGACCGGGAAGTAGACACTGTCGCAGATCTCGTTTTGGAGAACCAATTTCGTGGAGAGTCCCATGGTGGTCTTATGGGTCACCAGCGGTTCTACTGCTTTTGAGAATTTCTCAGGGGCGATGATTACCAGCTCGTATTGATCAAAGCTCGTTGTCACGGGTGGCTCTCGGGGCTCATAGGTAATGGTGATGGTTGCGTCACTTGCAGTACGTAGGATGTTTTGTGACGGAAGATATTGTACGGGATGGAGGTGGAGTGCGACGAACGTGGCCAGGTTCTCCCCATCTCTGCCTGCTGCGATATGATAGCTATAGAGTTGCTCTGGGTAGATATCCGGAGACGTCGACTGAACTGGCACACCGGTTGCGTCCTCCCCGTTATCCGCAACTGCTTGAGGAGCAAGCTGTATCGGTTTGGAGAGCGTTGTTTCCTCGAAATCAGAAAAACTGACAATCACATTTGTGATTTTTGTCAAAAATGGGAAGGTATACACTCTGGTCACGACCGGCAGCATGTAGCTTCCTTGCGTGCTAAGATATGAGGTTGCTTGCGCTAAATCAACCGTGATGGCATCCTGGTCTTCCAGCAGTTGGACTGGTGAAAACACGACGGTATCGGTTTTTTCTGCACTATTCTGTCCGGTGAACGAAGAGGCAACAGCTCCATACCCGCTTATTATCAAAACGGCTACGATGATTCCAACAAAGTTTTTCTTCATAGATTTTCCCCTAATTTCCTAATTAATAAAAACTTTCTATAATATTTAAACCTTTGTGAGTCACAGCCAAGAAAAAAGAAAAAAAAGAAAAAGAGGGGTTATGCGATGTCTCTGATAAAGACGAGGAAGACTTTACCAGTTGCTGTTTTTGTGACCTGTGGTGGTTGTGCCTCAGCGCAACTTGCGGTTGCGACAAAAGTGATCTTTCCAATCCCGAGGATCATTCCGGTGGTGGTCACGGTGGCTTCTTGGTCTATGGCCAGGGCGGCGATTGTCTCTGTCGTTGTTTTGTTAATGCGTTTGAGGATTCCCCCGGTCACGGTGATGGTGACTTGTATATTGGTCGCATCCGCTGTCCCTATGTTCTTTACTGGGATGGAGACTTTTCCCAACCCTGCTTTCGCAAAACTCCCTAGGCTCAGCATCGGGAAGGTCGGGGTTCCTGCGACGTTATCAAGATAAATGTCCGCGTTGCCGTTGCGCAGATCGGTCCAGACGACCGTACCGTCGTAGGTGATATCGGTGTTTCTGAACTCGCTGTCGACTGATCCTGCCTGATCATTTACGAGTTCGGGTTCGCTCCAGGTCGCACCGCCATCTTCGGTGTACGCAGAGTAGAGATCGTCGTTCATGATGAAGGTACAAATCGCAGAGTCGCCATACGAGACGATTTTCGGGAACGTCTCATTGTTTGGCCCGTCGGCAACAAAGCTTTTCAGCCAGTTGACACCAGCATTGGAGGAGTAGTAACAGACGATATCTTGTGTTCCTGCTTCGTCAGTTTGGGCAAGGATGATGACCTTATTGTCATGAGCATCAACCGCCGGATATTTCGTGTTTTCAACATCACCAATAACGGTCTGACCGATCATACTTATTTTTCCGGCTCCGTCGTTGCTGGCGTTACCCCGGAAGAGAACAAGATCCCAGTTTCCTTCGTGGTTATAGTCAAATACCGCATAAAAGAGGCCGTTGGTTTGATCAACTTCTATCGCAGCGTTTTCACAACCAGGATATGATGCATAATAACTGCTCCAGCCTGAACCTTCATCATCGAAGTTCGCATAGTTGAAGATCGGCATGTCCACTGCTCCAGGGGCATCGCGGGTTCCCACGCAGGCGATGACTCCATACCACCAGGCGATCCCATTACCGTCGTACCCACCGATATCAGGTATTTTCCGATCTGAGTACGGCCATGTCGCTGCCCAGTTCCAGGTTTTCGCGACATACGTATCGGTGTTGGTCACATCCGTGCAATAGAAGACATGTTGGTCTGCACCGTCGTCAATATAAAAGTCTCCCATCATCGTGCCAACCGCCTTTTTTCCAGTCCCCCAGTAATCGATGGCAGGGTATGACTCTTTTCCCTCAATCGTGAAGTAGATCCCGCCTGCCCAGGTTTGTCCCTTATCAAGAGAATAGTCCCAGATGACATTGTTTTCGATACTATCCACTTCATAGGTATAGGAAAGCAGCAATTCCCCAGTTGGCACCGCACCAATCGCCGGGTTATTTTCTGTTTCGGGTGCAGCAGTCACTTGGACATCTGAATCGAACCTGCCGGTGTTCTGCGCATTCCAGCGTACTCCGTGTCGTATCTCACTGACTTGGAGTGCGTCGTGCATTGGTGTTTCATTTTTTTCAACAAGAGTTACGGTTGTTCTTGGTGTTTCCTGTGTGGTTCCCAGAACGTTTATTGTGGGTAACACCAATAGTATTCCCAGTACAACAGCCCCAATATAGATTGCTTTTTTTCTTCCTTCCATAAAAAATCCCTTATTTAATAAATAAGAACTTCTTTATATATCTTTTCTTCTCTTATTTAGACAAAATACGAGTTTTATTCCTCTTTTTCGTAATCATAACTAAAAATGAGAGAAAAAAGAGAAGTAGTTTATTGTACCCCTATGACGAGGAACAACACGACTCTTGCAGATGCGGTCGCCTCTGCAGCCTCTACCTGCATTGTTATCCCGGTTTTTCCAAAACCAAGGACGAAATCAGTGACGGTGACCGAATCTCCCGCTGCGAGTGACTCGATGGTCCCGGATTTTGTTTTTCCAACGAAGATCCATGCCCCGTCCAGGCTCATCGTCCAATCTAGGTCTGTCAACTCTGCTGTTCCCGTGTTCTCAATGGTGGCAGAGACGCCTATTCCTCCTTTGAATGTGATGTTTATCGAAGGTACTTCCTTCTGGATGGTAAAGGAGCAGTTTTTCTGGGTCTCTGTGTTGCCTGCGACATCAACGGAGTAGAAGCAGACCGTGTGGTTCCCATTGGTTGATACAACAACTGGTGCACTGTACGTCAGCCATCCTGCATTGTCAAGGTTGTATTTTGTATAGTCAACTGCGGTGTTGTCGGTTGCGGTGAGCGTGACGGTCACGTCACTGACGTAGACATCCCCTTCCATCTCACCAGTTAGGGTGCAGGTGGTGACTGGTGGTGTTGTATCCTCACCGAGTGCGACCAGGACTGATTCAAGGGTGCTAAAGTCACACCATCCCCGGGCACTGTTATGGCCCTTGACACGATAATAATAGGTGCCGTTGGTCTTTCCCGTGATATCATAGAAGGTGTCGGTAATCGAATTTGAAAGCGTTGTCACCGTCTGGAATGTGGCGACCGGGCTGATGTCATCGACATAGAATCCTTCTTGTAACGTGTTTGAATCCGTGGTGTATCGGAATCGTATGAAAATCGATTGATTGACGTAGGTGCTGAGGTCATATTCCTTGTACTGCCAGTTGCTTGAGGTTCCCATGAAGGTATCTAACACTTCATAGGATCGGCCATCGGTACTCACTTCAACGAAGGCGACATCGTAGTTGTTCTCTGTGGAGTACCAGCACCAAAACGAGAGCTTCATGTCTGCGATGATCGGTATCGATGAGATGGTGGTCATCGCCGAGGTATCTGCATTGAGATACCGAGATTTGAAGCTTTGGCTTCCTGAATGGTATCTGCTTGTCGAAAGAGCAAAGCCTTCGCAGGTCCATTTGCCTGATCCAGACTCTGCATCATCGGTTCCGATGGAAAGCCCGGTCAGCTCATCGAGCTGGAAAAAATCAGGCTGTGCGGAAGGGTTCTGCTCCTGCCAGGAGACTCGATAGTTTCCATCAGGGTCAATGGGGAGGTCTGCAAGGATCGGAGGCATGACACGAGGGATTACCGTGTTCTGAATGTTTTCTGCCTCTTGGAGCAGATACATGCCTCCATCGCAGTTCTCCTTACAAATCTGATCGAGATAGCTTGCCGAAGGGTGGAACGAGGAACAGGCTTCAATCGTATACGCAAAGGTGGGTCTACCGAGGACATAATGACTGTACCCGTATGCCCAATCCGTGGTGTCTCCTGTGGTGGGATAGAGTCCATAAGCTTGTTTCGGTGTATACGTCCCTGAACCGCTTTGCCTAGTGATCCTCTGGGCGACTCCCGTCCCCACGGCACTCATATAGGTGACATCTGGAGCAGTAGATGAAGTATACCCCCAAGGCCAGTAGAGTTCCTCCTGGTACGTGTGCCAGGTGATTAACGCGCAAATCTCATGGTCCATGATAAAATCACTGATTGCGATAATCTCAAGTTCTGAGGTCGGTCCAGGACCACAATAGGTCTCACCACTTGCGGAATGCGTCACCGACCCTGAGCCGATCGAGCCCCATGCCCCCTTTATCTCACCGTTACTTGAGCCTTGATAGTTACGGTTTAGATCAACACCGATACCACCGGGGTAGGGTTTTCTGTTTTTCCGCCAATCGTTCCCCAAGTCATGGCAGTAATAATATCCGTCTGGGTTCACACACGTAACAATCCATATCCTCCGGTTGTTCACCAGATTGGTAATCGTTGTATTGGATCCATACAGAGACGTTAGATTATTTGCAATATGAAGGCAGATTTCCACGGTTGGCCATTCACGAGCATGATGAAGCCCCATAAACAAGACGCCGGGTTCCCCTTCGTCAACACCAGGGTTATCCGATATTTCTAAACACCAGATGTTCCTGCCTTCGTAGGTTGTTCCAATACTCACAAGACTCGTAATGCTCGGATAGGTAGCAGCGATGGTTTGCAGTATCGTTTCCATCTGTGCTAGGGTATGGTACGACCCTCGCATCTCCAGATGATAGGCGTCCATGTCCGGGATAAGAATCTCGTAGGAGATCTGTAGATCAGAAAGCTCTTGTAACCGATACCGTGGGATGATGACGTCCATCCATTCACCCTGGCTTGCTGCAATAAACTCTGCTTCTTCAGGCAGGAGCACCTCTCCGTTTGTCGTATCGATTCTGATGAGAGCGTTGGCAGATAACGGGAATTCTTCAAAGGATGATCCCGTGGCTGCAAGGGAGGAGGCAAGGAGAATGAGTACTATCCCAAAACCAAGTATCTTCTTTAATGTCATGGTCATCTGCTCCTAGGTGTATCCTCCGATCTGTAAACTGGGGTCCCCCAGAAGGACAAACTCTTGAACGGTTTTGCAATCGAGTTTCTCCAGCATCGGGGGATAGGCGTTGAGATAATCGATGAGGGCTTGGGTGTGCGCCTGACCGAGTATCGTCATAGTATTCACCCCGTAATTCTTGAAAAACTGCGTATTGGCGTATCCTGAGAAGAACTGGGTGCAATCCGGGATGGAATCACCATTCGAATCTCCCGTGGCAAACCAGTCAAGCCCTGTGTACGCCATCGTTGCGATACTTCCCCCGTTCTTCACGCTGACCAGTTTCCACGCCCAGCATTCCGGCGCCCATTCTAGATAGTAAAATTTCCGTTGGAAATACTGAAATCCATCCTGGAGGAAGCCTTTCAGAATGTTCCATAGACTCGTGTTGAACTGTCCGTTGTGACACCCGCCACAGACCGTGACCGGGAGTTTCTCCCCATTGGTCAGCTTGGACATGTGCTTGACTTGCAACCCGGTAATCCAGATGCTTTTGTTGTATGGCGGATGGGTGGACCAGGACATGGGGTTCCCATGCCCGTCGAAGAATAAGAAACCGCAGCCTGCGTTAATCTCCTCGATCACATCCTGCGGGCCGGTGAAGTTCTCAGTTGATGTCCAGAGCCGAGCACCCTCAAACCCGGTCATGTATCCTAAGGCGAGTTTGTTCTCTTCTTCGCCTTCGAACCAGGGGTCGGTCAACTCGGGCGCGGAATCACCACCGACGACGACCATTCTGTTGAACCAGTCTGCTCCCGCCGTCGTGGTTTCATACGTGATTATCTTGTTTACTAGGGTTTTTACCTCATTGAGGTTTTTACAGGCGAGTCTCCCGAGATAGATTTCAGGGTACATATCCAGGATGTCTTTGCCTTGGTTGTTCCATTCAGCAAAGATGTCGTTCCCGTTCGAATCCCATGTAGAAAAATTATCAAAGGCATCGTAGAGATCTGCGAAATACAGATCTGAGAGATACCCTCCTTCCCAGTTCGCCCCATCGTCCAGGTTAGTGTATCGAACGGGTACCCACCATTTTTCTTTCATGACTCCCCCGTATCTCCCACCAACCAAGAGCACCGAGTCGATTCCCCATTGATCATACGCGTTTTTGATGAAGTATTTCATCTCCTCTGCGCAATCCCGTCCTTCGACCGGGAAATAGATACTATCGCAGATCTCGTTTCGAGTGACCAATTTCGTCATGATTCCCATGCTGGTTTTATGATCCACCAATGGTTGCAGTGCCTCGGAAAAATCCTTCGGAGCAATGATCAGGAGCTGATACTCATCTGTAGTGGTCGTCTCAGTTGATGGCAGCTCATAGGTTATCGAGACAATTGCGTGATTTCGGAACAGCATTTTTTGTTCCTCTGCTTTGTATTGGAGGGGGAAACAGCGCACCGTCACAAAGATCACATGGTCTTCCCCAGAGATGCCTGCACCGAGATGATAATCATACAGCGTGTCTGGATAGGTTGCTGCTTGTATGAGTGTGTCTTGATTGTAGGTTACTGTTGTTCCTGCGACAACCGTCATCGGTTCTGGAGTGAGTGCCAAGCTGTTTTCCAGCTTGTATTCTTGTGGCTCTGAGAAGGTCACCGCTATGGATTTTATCCGTGTTCCATAGGGAAACTGATACGTGGTAACCGACGCAGGAAGCAGGGGGGCATTGGCTGTATAGAGCCATGCATCTGTATTCTCGATAGTGATGAATGTCTCTCCTTCTTTTGTGGTGATTTGTGGGTTTGAAAAGGAGAGTGTTTCAGTTTTTGTCAGAGTTGTTTCTGAGGGATAGGAAACAGCTGCAGCGCCCAGTCCACCAAGGACTATGAGTGCTATTATACTTATTGGTACTATTCTCTTCATATAATTTTCCCCTAACTTTTATTTTAAAGATTTTTTCTGATGTTGATCCCCGTATGTTCTTAATTATATAAATCTCTATTTATAGTTTGCGAACTTGATTTAAACATTACAAGACGCGGATATTTAAGAGTTGCGGAACAAAAAAATTAGTGTTTTTTCACTGCATTCTTCTTGATTACATCAACAATATCATCAAACTGTTTCTTACTCGTTACATTGATGTTTTTCTTATTCAGTTCGTCCCAACCGAGTAAACACGGTTTCCGCACACCGTCGCGGAGATAATAGAGATTCTTTTCCCCTTTTATCTTATAGCTGCCTGATTTCTCTCTAATGATTTCTATGCCGTTGATGTCCTTCAAAGCTTCCTTCAGCATATCAATAGATGATATTCTCTTTTTTTGTTTCATGTTCTTATCACTCCATAATCGTAAGTCTCTGAAGCCGTACAAAAATGTTCGGTGGATATCCATACTTCAACAGGTATTGAATATTATAACGGTGTAGCTGCTTCCTCATTGATACTTACATTGGCCCCCAGGCGATTTTAATAAACTATGAGATATTAAGTTACATGTATGAGCTTAACAAAACACTACAATGGTTGTTGATGCAACAAGACATCAATTTATTTTAAGTTGACGAGGATGGTAACTTGTCTAAACGATGTAAATTCTATCAAGAAAAGAAACCAATACAAATTTGAATCTACTTTTTATTTTGTTGCTCTCGATTAAAAATATCTTCCAATTGAGATAAATCATCTGATGTAATTTCATTTGTGACCTTTCCTTTTTTAATTCTTTCTACCATATCATTAATTGATGTGAATACTTCGCATTCTTGGGGCGGATTTATCACATGAACAATATTTCCTTCAGATTGTTTGTGAGGAAAAACAAGAATCGCATAAATCCATTTTATTGGTAACTCCGGGTAGACTTCGTTTAAAAAAGTTTTAAGGCGTATTGCATTATTCTTTGCTTGTTTGCTTGGACTGTAATTTATCTTAATCAGTTCAGTTTTTTCTCCTCTTTTTTTCTCTTGAAACCAAGTATCACCATCACAAATTATGTTACCTTTATGGGTCTTTGTTTCAATTACAAAGAAACCATGCCTCCCAATAACAATATGATCGATGTTGCCCTTGTAATTTCTTAATTTAACATCAGCAAGGATTAAATCCGCTTCTTTAAAGTTCTGTTTAAGTGCTTTGTCTACATCAATTTCACCAGCAGCTCCTTGAATAAACCCCTTATATTTCCCCCATGGCGGTAAAAACCTATTTAGTAAAACCTTTTCAACAATATAATAAAAGGAGACTCCAATAATGATTCCACTTAATAGGAGTAAGCTATCTCGAAAACTAAACATCCATTGTATGTATAAACCGATGAATAATGCAAATAAAATTAATATGAATAATATAGGGAGGGCACGTTTTAGATTTTTATTTGCATTTTCTTCGGCATAACTCTTTTTCTTCATTTTATCATCCTTATGTGATTTTCGTTTAAAACATTAATCAAAGGGAAGATATGTTTTTAAGTGATAAACGATTACAAAACATCAGAGTGGAGGCAAAGGCATTATGAAAAAACAACTTAAATTCCTAGGATTCGTATTTATTCTTGTATCTATTTATTTCACTGGTTGTACAGAAACAGAAAAACAAAATGAACTTACTACAATAAACCCTTTGATTATTACTTTTTCCTCAAATCCGTATTCAATAGATTATGGTGATATATCAGAATTGTCATGGCAAGTAAGTAATGCAACATCTGTATCTATTGATAACGATATCGGCTTTGTCAGTTTAATAGGAGAAAGAATCGTTGCACCAACAAAATCAACAACATATATTCTAACTGCTAGAAATGGAAACAATACAATGACCGCTTCAGCACAAGTGATAGTCAAGCAAATAGATTATGAAACTTTACTGGTCGGAACCTGGAATTTGATTTTAGGTTTTAACATTTCAGATGGTTACTTAATTTTCAATGCAGATAGAACTGCAAGATTTGGGACGACTCATCAACATAGCTCAAGTTATTCAGATTACTTTCCATGGTGGGTAAGAGATAATGTATTGTATACACAACAAGGGGATTATCCTGCGTCCACCTGGAATTTAAGTTATAATGATTCAGTTTTAACAATATATAGGACGGATGGTGATGCTCCACCTTATGAATGGGGCGGAAAATACGTAAAAGAGATATAATAATCCGTATCACTGCTTTGCCAACCATCTTTTTTTAGGATTCAGGACAAATTATTTGTACGGGTATCCAGACAATATAGGGGTAATAATTTCCTCCGAGATGTGTTTAAAATGATTATTGATACCCCACACAAAAACAAGTATAACCAGATGTCAATACTACCCGCACTCGACACGCATCAAGAAACAAATAACATTCTGCGACCTCTGAGGAATTCTCAGAACATCGTTATTGGCTCATTCGCATTCAACCGGCAGATGCCTTTGACGATACATCAGAAAAGACCACTCACTGATATCGATATCAAATCACAACAACCGAAGAGACTTGCACTGACTATTGAGAGATCACTCGACCGGTCTGTGGGATTCAATAATTACTATATCTCGATTCTGAAGCATGATTCAGGGAGGACTTTCAGGATTCACTCACGAGCTCGAAACACGGTCGTAGCGGATGTTTCTCAGAAGGACAAGAGGATTCCTTACCGGACCCTCGATAACGTGCGATATGAGACGATTGCCCACAGGAAACAGGAGATTACACGATTGATTCGCAACCCTAAGGCACAGTATCGCAGGGAGAAAGACCTCCGCATGATGGGTTACATCAACCGGTATTATGATAGTGATAACGACGGTGTTCCCAACTGGCGAGATTGTGCGCCGTTTGATTCTAACAGGACTGGGATTTTTCATACGATTGCAGAGAAGTTCAGGAATCTCGGGAGTGCAGGTAATATTCAGGCAAGGCGCATGTATCTCGAAAACAAATATCGTGGTGAGTACATCAAATACGGATTGCGAGGACCACCCACCATGCGACCACCCTCGAATTATCATTTGCACAGGGATACCATCGATACAAAGACTGAGTTATTACACAGGATACAAGAAGAAAGAATAAAACAACTCATGGAACAGAATCTCAGTGGACCTGAAGCGCAGGAAATAGCAATCGCAGAAACAGAATCAGAGTATGACCAGTATGCACATGGGTTGTTCTATCCGAATGTTACTCTGTGGCGCAAGTATCGACCTCTAACGAGGACACAGTGTTTTGCATCATATCGACCAGTGAGGTGATCGAATGAATAAGGCAAAGAAACGGTTCATTGAAAAACTCAGGAAGAAAAATAAAGAAGATATCATACAACTGGTTGTTTCCGTACTTGAAGAAAATTATGCGATGGAACAAGAGATTAAGCGCCAGAAAACAATAACGTTCTCGCATCAGGTTGTTATAAGAAGTATCCTTAATTCTATCCACCCCATAGAGTTCGAGTTCGAGGAGGAAGAACGAAATGATACCACACAGCAATCAAAGGAGAGTTTACGAAGCTATGCGTAAAATAAGAACGATTGAATTATTTATTGCTGATGTTAAAACTATCATTCAGGTGGTAAAATGCAGAGTGAAGCGCTACTATGCGCATTCACGGTCGCAGGGTTTCGCCGTATTCCTTGCGACCTCATTCTTTCACAGTCCATACTTTCACCAGCATGGATTCGCCACTCACCTGGCGATAGGAGGAAATAAAACAGTGTGATACCACACCATCAATGTAGGCGGGATTTTTACTGTTCTCCCCGCCTACTAATCACACAACAAAAATCGTGTTACATCAAACCGGGATTTATGATAGAAAAACGGTCTTACCAATCATGATAGAAACCGTGTAACTGTTTTCCTTTCAAGTGCAGAGGAAGGGATTTGAACCCACGATTACCGGTAAAATCTAAACAGAGGATAATAATTACTCCTATAAAAGGCAATAATTTTGGATGTTTTTCAGGTCATCCCTGGGATGTCATAGGGTTCTTGGGCGGGATGCCGATCGTATTGCAGCAAAAAGGGGAAAATAAAAGGAAAAAAGGGATAATACCCTGGTATAATACCAAGAATAACCAACCACCTCATCATAAGAAACCAAAAGGTTCCTCTTATCGGTCGGGGGGTTGTTTTCTCCCAATCATCCCAATAATTTTCAC
>JBAZLE010000034.1:0-15202 GCA_041650455.1 Thermoplasmatota archaeon
TGCGTTCGACCAGCCATGGTTCTCCAAGATGCTGGTTGTCGCAGGGGACACCTACCCAGAAACAATTAACCCAAATTGGACTGGATATGAAGGGGAATATTACGGGGATCGTGCGATTGAAAACATGACAGGATTTTCTGCAACACGGCTCTACACCTCCGATAAGACGTTCTCTGATAAAAAAGACGTAATCGAAGCGTTCCGTACTGGATGGGGGTTTGTGTACTTCGTCGGCCATGGGAGCCCGAAGCAATGGGGGAACAACGCTCCGAACGGCTCGGAAAAGATTCAGGGCCCAAATAGCAATGACATGTGGAAGTTCCGAAACAAAGACAAGCTGCCAATTTGTATCGTCAGTGGCTGTCATAACAGTCAGTTCGACGTCTGCCTCAGACGTCTCTTCAATAAGGATACACGCTGGAAACAGGAATATGTCCCAGAGTGTTGGAGTGAGCGTATCCTACGAGAACCCTCAGGTGGAGCGATCAGTTGTATTGGGTGCTCCGCACTGGGATTTACCAAAGAAGATAAAACCTCCTTTCAGGGAGGCATCAACGAACTGGAAGTCGCTTTCTTCCATGCCTACGGTCAGGATCATCTGACGGTTCTTGGTGATGCATGGTCTGCTGCGGTGACCTGGTACGCGCAGACCTATCCAGTGGAATGGAATTCTCCAAGCCTCGGTGATGCTTGGATCGATGCGAAAGTAGCACAGTCCTGGGTTTTGTTCGGGGATCCAAGTCTTCAGATCGGTGGGTTTCCCCAGTAACATCCTCTTCATTCTCCTTACGGTAAGGAATAGTTTTAAAAAGGTGCTCTCCTTACCTCCTGCCATGTCCTTACCATTAGATGTCCTTGAAAAAGCAGTGAACCAAAAATTACTCCTTCTCCTAAAGGACGGCAGACACATTGAAGGCAAACTGTTAGGGTACGACGAATACATGAACCTCGTGCTCGATGAAGTCGAAGAAACTAAGGATGAAACAAAGCGTCGACTCGGGAGAATTATCCTGAGAGGCAGTAATGTCGTCAGTATTTCGTTCGTATAATCGAAAAGCATATATAGGGGTTATACTTATTATTACTTGGAAGGAATTGGGCTGGTAGTTGTTATTTTGTTAGAGTGCATCCCATCCCCTCCTAGTGAGGCCAGCCGTCCTTCCCTTTTGTTTTAAAAAATTACTGAGCAGTTCGATCTGTTTTTTAGGCAGCATTCGCGCTGGCACAAGGTCCAAAACCATAAGAAAGTTTTAATTCCTTGATGTATTTCTGCAGATGATTTCTATGGGGAGAACCATTCAAGCGATGAGAGGAAAGCACCTTCGCTGTAAAAGCTGGAAACAAGAGGCAATCTTACGGATGCTTGAGAACAATCTGGAGAACGCAGAAAAGCCAGAGGAACTCATCATTTACGGCGGTACTGGAAAAGCAGCACGCAACTGGACCTGTTACGATGCGATCGTCAAATCACTCAAAACATTAGACAATGATCAGACACTGTTGATCCAATCAGGAAAACCCGTGGCGATCTTCCGCACCTGGACGACCGCCCCACGCGTACTTATTGCAAACTCGAATCTTGTTCCTCATTGGAGCACTTGGGAGCAGTTCCGAACACTCGAATCACAAGGTCTCACCATGTACGGTCAGATGACGGCTGGATCCTGGTGCTACATAGGAACCCAAGGGATCATCCAGGGAACCTACGAGACGTTTGCTGCGTGCGCACGGAAACATTTCAAAAGCAGCCTGAAAGGAAGAATCGTCCTCACCGGCGGGCTGGGTGGCATGGGGGGGGCTCAACCACTTGCGGTCACCATGAACCAAGGGGTCTGCCTTGCGGTGGAATGCGACGAGAAACGCATCGATCGACGGGTCAACGCAGGTTTCTGTGATAAAAAAATCACGGATGTTGACGAAGCACTTGAACTGGTAACACAAGCAAAAAAAGAAAAGACAGCGCTTTCCGTCGGTCTGCTTGGGAATTGCGCAACAATCCTGCCACGACTCGTGAAGCAAGGATTTAGACCAGATGTCGTCACCGATCAAACCTCAGCGCATGACGAACTCCATGGATACGTCCCTGCGAAGTACTACGGAGACACGCTGCATGAGGCAACGGTTCTAAGAAAAAAGAATCCACCTGAGTATATCAAACAATCAATGAAGAGCATCAAACAGCATTGCACCGCCTTGCTTGATTTCCAGAACAACGGATCCGTCGTATTCGACTACGGAAATAACCTCAGAGGACAAGCACAGAAGGCAGGTCTACAGAACGCGTTTGATTACCCGGGGTTCGTCCCTGCGTACATCAGACCCATGTTCTGCGTCGGTCGCGGTCCATTTCGCTGGCTCGCACTCACCGGAAACCCAGAAGATATCCGAAAAACAGACCAGGCCGCCATGAAGTTATTTCCAAAAGATACGGTTCTGACAAACTGGATACAACTCGCTGAGAAACACCTCCCCTGGGAAGGTCTCCCAGCACGGGTCTGCTGGTTGGGATACGGGGAACGGGCTGAATTTGCTCTCGTAATAAATAAAATGGTCCGAGACAAAGCAATCGGTCCGATCGCAATCACCCGGGATCATCTCGACAGCGGGAGTGTCGCTTCTCCATATAGGGAAACGGAAGCAATGCGAGACAACAGCGACGCGATCGCAGACTGGCCATTGCTGAATGCGTTGCTCAACTGCGCAGCAGGGGCAGACAGTGTTCATATCCATAACGGTGGTGGTGTCGGCATCGGTCTTTCCACTCATGCAGGGATGGTCGTTGTCTGCGATGGAACCAAACAAACCGACGAGCGCATCAGACGAGTCTTTACCACAGATCCTGGAATAGGTGTGGCTCGACACGCGGATGCCGGCTATCAAGAAGCATTACACCAAGTGGAGCAATCAGATATTCACATCCCGATGATTAAGAGAAAATAACAAGATCACAGAATGAGACCATTGTTATTCAAGACGTCCCACCGCTGCTTCTACCTCATGGAGGATTTCACAGGATTTCACCAGTTCCTTCATCGCCGTATGGTCTGGGTACAACGGTCGATCCTCATCGAGGAATTTGACGTGTTTTCGAATAACCTCTTTTGCTTTGGCCACGCCCTTCCCACAGTGATACTCCCGGAAGTCCAACGCCTGTGCTGCAGCCATGAACTCAATCCCAAGGATCCCATACGCGTTGTCAAGAATCTGGAAATTCTTCAGAGCAGTGTTCATCCCCATCGACACAAAATCCTCCTGATCCGCCGCTGCAGGGATCGATTGAACAGAGGCAGGTGTGCAGAGAATCCGTTGTTCCACAATCAAGGTATCCGCAGTGTACTGGCTGAGCATCAGTCCCGAGAACATCCCAGCCCCCTTCGTTAAGAACGCAGGGAGACCGACATTCAACGCAGGATTGTTCAAACGATTCATCCGTCGTTCCGACATCACCGAAACCATCGTGATTGCAGCACCCGCCATATCCATGGGTAAGGACACAGGTGTGCCCTGGAAGTTCGCACCAGAAAGCTGCAGGTTTTCATCAGGGAAGAAAATCGGGTTATCCCCGACTCCGTTCAGCTCGATTTCAACCTGCGACCGTGCATAGGCAAGAGCATCATGAGCAGTCCCGATCACTTGGGGGGTGGAACGCATCGAATACGCGTCCTGAATCTTGCATTTCATCTTCTCTTCGATCAAATCCCCGCCTTTGATGAGTTTCTGGATTGCTTGTGCGCTTCGCACTGCCCCAGGGAACCCACGGGCTTGATGGATTTTCACGTTATAGGGTTTCATGTTCGCCTTCAAAGCCTCCAGGGACATCGCGGCTGCTATTTCCGCTTGCTTCAACCAGTTATTCGCATC
This sequence comes from Thermoplasmatota archaeon, assembly GCA_041650455.1. Classification (GTDB taxonomy): domain Archaea; phylum Thermoplasmatota; class E2; order DHVEG-1; family DHVEG-1; genus SM1-50. Next base: position 3,862 of record JBAZLE010000034.1, read on the forward strand.
ATACAAAAACAAAGCGCTCATCGAAGTCAAGAGATTGGAGCCGTTGATAATCGCCAGACCATCCCGTGCTTGAAGACCTGGGGTGGGGATCCCTGCTTTCTTCAGCGCATCCCGCCCATGCAGCAGCTCCCCCTGGTAATAGGCTTTTCCTTCACCCATCATGAGCAGCGCGATCTGCGCCATCGGGGCAAGGTCGCCACAAGCACCGACTGATCCCTTCTGACAGACAAACGGGGTGACATCCTTATTTAACATCTCGACAAGAGTCTGTGTAATCTCAGGTCGACAACCGGAGTTCCCATGAGCATGGACATTCACTCGGGCGAGCATCGCCCCACGGACGTACTCAAGGGGAGCAGGATCGCCAATGCCGGCCGCATGATTGTAAATAAGATATTTTTGGAATTCCTTCATCTGCGTATCATTTAACACCACTTCAGAGAATTCCCCGATGCCTGTATTGACCCCATACATGATCTCATGTGCTTTGATTTTATTCTCAAGCATCAGGCGACAGGATTTTATCCGCATAAGCGCGTCAGGATGCAAGGAAATATCCTCGTGATGTCGTGCGACCTGCACGAGTTTCTCAATACTTAAATCAGATCCGGTAACCACAATCGTCATGGAAGCGCCTCCGTTTCTATTGTACGGTGATGGGGGTATAAAAGAGGGGGGTATTAAGTTTCTCGCTCTTTTTTCCTCCATCTGAAAAAAGTATATGAGGAAAAAAAGGAAGAAGTTATGGGGTGATGACTAATTTGAGCACGAAGGGACCAAGCAGCAAACCAGTCGCATGTTTTGAGACATGATCTGCATTCGATGCCCTTGCCGTCACACCAATCTGGATATTCCCGATTCTGAACAGTTTTGCTTTCGACTGAAACGAATTCTGAGGGGCGAGTTCATCAACTCCATCTGAAGATGACACATCAAGACGCCCGAATACTCCTCCGGTCACGGTAATCGTCACATTCACAGCACTTGCGTTGACGTCACCAACATTTGTCACCACACTGGTGATACCCAGGCCTCCCGTGATACTGGAGACCTTAAGAAGCGGCCGCGGCTGCAGCGCCATTTCGGCAAGGGTCGCTAATATGAGCCGGGTGAACCGAGTTGAGTAGGAGATATTCATATGTTCGATGGTATCCTCCGCAGAATGATAATAGTCATTGAAATTATACTCATGGTAAAACACGGCATCATATCCATACTGCCAGAAATAATAATGATCACTCCCCCACGTCTCCCCCTGAGGGATGAGTTCAATGTCGATATACTCATCATACAGTTCGCTGATATCCTGAGTGTAGTTGACAATCCATTCCGAGGCGTCGTTCTCATAGATTTTTCCTCGTGAGCCATCAGAGGATGACGGGGCAAACCCAATCATGTCCGCATTGAGCACCGCAATAATCGTGTCATTGTTGGAATAGGCGTCTTGCGCGTAATGACGGCTCCCGATCAACCCTTGTTCTTCTCCAGAGAAGCACACAAATCGGATGGTGTGATAAAACTCGTAGTTTCTCATAATCTCCGCTGCAGCAAGGACGGCTGCAACGCCTGAGCCGTCATCATCTGCCCCTGGGCTGGGTGCAACGGTATCATAATGACCACAGACGATGAAGATATTAGTAGAATCTGACCCATACAATGTTGCCTCGACATTGCTCCCTGAGACGGTACTGTCCGTATAGTTGTGAAACCGAACCGACAACCCCATATCTTGGAATGTCTGATAGATGTACTGAGCTGATTGATTACACGCCTCAGTCCCGGTGAGTCGTGGTCCGAAACTCGTAAGATTCTCTAAATACCCCAGTATCAGGGATTCATCCACCTGTTGTATTAATTCGACAATATCCACATTCGCTCGTTCCGCCGGGAGAGGCGGTGTCGGGATGAGAAGACGAGGCACGTGCACGTCTATAAGATCCTGTTTCCCCTGGATATACGCAGGTTGATGCGGTGTCGGATCATTTGATACATCCGGTGTCTGAGCAAACGTATACCCGGGTATGAGCAAGAGACACGATATGACAAGAACAACCAAAGCCTTCCGTATGATATTCTTTTTATCTATCATCGTTTTCATAATATCCCCTAACATACCCGTACTATTGTCTATCTATATATTCCATTGCGTTATGTGTTTATATATATTTTTGTACCAGCGAACCCCTACAAATCAACGCAAAAGGATAGAAAACAAAGAAAAATAGTGCCTCTCTAGGTTAACGGACCGTGTTTCCAAAGGTCATCCCGCATGGGTCGACCTGTTTTCTCCTCCCATTCTTTGATGGGAATGGAATGCTTCTCACGGATCTTATCCCCATACCCAAGGCCGTTATAGGAACAGAACGGGATGATTCCCTCCTCAGTCGTATAATGGATACAGCACCGTTCGAGTCGATGGAGATTTAGGTTAAACGTATCCATGAACCACATGGAGCCAACGAACAGGCTTTTATAATGGAACCCACGTAAGGAATCATAGCTTCCGCCAACCGCAGCGTCAATCAAGATCTTTTTTAAATCAAAATCTTTCGGTGCCTTTTCCTTGTCAACGAACTTGTCAATGTTTTTTAAAAAGGAGGTGGCGATCCGGACTTTCTTCAATGGACCTTTCACCTTTGCTTGTTCAGTGATAAATTTCATGAACCCTTCCACATCAATAAATCTCGTGATCGGTAACGGTTTCCCATCCTCAAGGAAGATATAGGTCGCACCACCGCAGCCAGGGTGCGCGGTGAACTCCACCTGTTTTTCTCCTTTTAATGATTCAATTAACTCGGATATCGGATACACAAAGGGAACCGGATAGAAATCATCCCGGGAGATCAGACCGTTGAACTCCTTCTCAATAACCTCCATCATACTGACATAATCGACGCGTTGTTTCTCGCGTTTTTCATCCTTGATTTTTGTAATTCTCCCACAGAAAGAGACCGGTTGGAAATTCACCCCTCGGATGATATCGATATGATCCAACGCAAACTGAATAATCTTCCCGGTCTCATGGAGGTTCTTCTCCCCGATAATCACCGGGACCAGCACCGCTCGTAGGTTCGCCTCCCGGAAATTTTCAATCGTCTGGAATAATTGATCCATCCAGGGGTTGGTTTCTTTCGTGACGCCATCAAAACTCATGTACACCGTGTTGACTTTTGCTTCTTTCAGTTTCTTACAATAGTCGACGCTTTCCGCAAGTTTTATGCCATTGGAATTGAGTTGAATATGAGAAAACCCTGCTTCTCGCGCCATTCGGACGATTTCAAAGAGGTCTTCACGGATGGTCGGTTCCCCTCCGGTTATCTGAATTGCTTTTGATCCCATCGGTCGTTCGTTCCGCGCCTGCGTCAGCATTTGTTTAATCTCCTCTAATGACGGCTCATAGACATACCCAGATGCACCAGCGTTCATGAAACAATACCCGCAGCGAAGATTACATCGGTTCGTAACCAGCAGATTCGTCAACACACTCTGGGACCGATGCTCGGGATACAGCAGAGGGTCATCAAACAACGATGGTTTCACATCAGGAGCAATATCCCCGCGTTTTTCGAATTTCATCCATCGTTCATACAACGCCACATCACCGAAGTAAATGTCCTTGAAATCACCGTGTTCGTCACAGGTCTTCGCTATCCAGACTTTGCCGTCGTCCTCAATGATCTGTGCATTAATCTTGTGGATTTTTCCCTCTTGGAAACACGCGGGGCATACCGAATGGGTCTTTTCTAATTCCTTCATACCTGTCAACCATCTCCAGAATTCAGAAGGACTATAAGTCTTTTTCTTTATAGAGTTACCTATTTATTTTCTCCTCTAAAAAGGGGGTATGGGATGGGATGGGCAGGCCAATGAAAAACAGATGGTGTCCGGCCTGCACCATATCGGTGTTCGAAGGAAGGCAAGGGTGGTTCTGCTATAAAAGCTTACGCTGTCATAATATCATTTTGACAAAATAACAGCAGGAAGCTGTTTTATTGGAGAATCATTTGGTTTTATAAAGCCCTGTATCATACCATCAGATGAGTCATCATGGTGATTATCGCTCCTTCCATTCTCTCTGCGGATTTCACCCACCTTCATGAGGAGATCAAAGCGGTTGCCGAAGCGGGAGCAGAATGGCTTCATATCGACGTCATGGATGGTCATTTCGTCCCGAATATCACGATCGGACCCGTGGTGGTTGAGAACATTAGAAGAAAAACCTCGTTGTTTCTTGATTGTCATCTGATGATAGAGCATCCGGAGAAGTACATCGACGCGTTCATAAAAGCTGGCGCTGATCTGATTACAATTCATCAGGAAAGTATAGACGACCCTCTTGGTGTGATCAAACAGATTAAAACATCGGGAGGGAAAGCAGGGATTTCTCTCAATCCGGAAACACCCGTGGAATCAATCCGAGCGATTATCCCAGAGGTTGATTTAGTCTTGGTTATGTCGGTGCACCCTGGATTTTCTGGACAACGCTTCATCCCTGACGTGGTGCCAAAACTCAAAGAGGTATGTCAGATCATTAAAAAAACAAAAAAACGGATTTATCTACAGATCGATGGGGGGATCAACAACCAGAATGCAGGGCTGGTAAAACAGAACGGTGCAGACGTCCTGGTCGCTGCGAGTTTTATTTTTAACAGCAAGGATTATCGGACCGCGATTCAGCAGTTAAAAGAAGCCTAATTACTAGGTGACCCCGGAGACTAAATCGTTGAGGACCTCTTCTTTGTTTTTTGCTTTGACCACGCCACTGGCAAGAAGCACCCCGTCCGCCCCCAGCTCAAGAGCTATGGCGACATCTCTGCCGTTTTTCACACCAGCACCACAGAGAATCTTGACGGTCTTATTGATACCCCGTACCGCTGTGACGGTATTTCGGACGATCCCGGGATCTGCGGTCGTAACCGAGATATCACCACCGATCAGCTCCGGAGGCTCAACTGCGATCATGGACGGGGAAAAGGTCGACACCGCTTTGGAGGTCGCAACGTTGTTCGTGCACACAAGCGTATCTAACCCAAGGGTTGTTGCTCTCGCGATACAGGAATCGATATCTGCAAGGATCAGTCGATGTTCGCTATGATTGATCAGCGTGCCGACCGCACCAGCGGCTTTCACTGCCTCAGGAAGTGTCCACCCGGTGTTGCTACCGGGTTGTATCGGGTCGATATGTTGTGCGTAGATAGGGATGTCTACCGCCTCTGCACACCGAGGAATATCACAGGCTTGCACAGCGATCGCCATACTGACGTTGGTTTCTTCTGAGATTCTCTGCAGTAGCTGCGCGAGTTCCACTGCATGTATCCCTGTCGCCTCTGTGTATGTTTTCACGTTTAACACAATCGCTGGAGTTTTTAGCATACGAGGACCTCATTTTCTAGTTCTTCACCTTCGTAATAAACAAGGGAACTAAATAAGCTTTCTTTCCCGAACAAAGAACCGCGTAATCTTTTTTCACTGCAGAACCTAGGAACGACTCTTACTTCGTCACAACAATCGTCAGCACATCCTGGTCCTGCAACACATGCTCCAGGCCTACTTTCTGACCCGCATGCTTCGCAGAAGGTCCCCAGACCGAGGCGTATCGAAAATTCCGATGGAAATCACGATGGATATGTCGACATGCGTCAGCGACGGTTTGACCTTCCTTTAAGATCATGGGTTGGACGAAATCAGCTTTCTTCCCCATGGGTTTCATGTAGACACGGATGAGCCGGAGATGCAAAAAAATCTGCTCCCGTAAATGCTCCAAGTTCTCTTTGTTTTTCGCAGAGATCGCACACACATCCCATCGTTTTTGATGCAACCGGCTGATCGTTTGTTTTACCAGATCAGCAGGGACAAGATCCGTTTTGTTCACGACAACAAGGGCGGAGATATACACCCGGTTCTGTGTAAATGCATCGATGAGCTGATCCTCGGTCAGATCCTCCCGCAGGGTGATATCTGCGTTGATCACAAACTCTGAGGCAATCGATTTGATGTGAAGCTCAGTGAGATGCGTCAGAGGAACCGTGGAATTTACCACAATCCCACCGTATGCTTTTTTCGTGATAACCACATCTGGTTTCTTCTGATTCAGCCGTACTCCAGCCAGCTGCAGCTCTTGCTCAATCAATGCCAGATGCTCAAGGTTGAACGCATCAATCATCAGAAGAAGCAGATCCACGCTTCTCACCGCAGAGATCACCTCTCTTCCACGTCCTCTGCCTTTGGATGCTCCAACGATCAGACCAGGTAAGTCAAGAATCTGAATCTCCGAACCTTTATGTTTCATCATTCCAGGAATGGTTTCCAGGGTCGTGAAATCATACTCACCGACTTTGCTGTCCGCCGCGGTGAGTTGATTAAGCAGCGTGCTTTTCCCAACACTGGGAAACCCAACGATGCCAACCGTCGCATCACCGGTTTTTTTGATGGAGAACCCTTTGCCTTTCCCCCCGGAGCTTTTTCGTTTCTCAGCGGTTTCCCGTAAACGTGCTATCTTTGCTTTGAGTCTTCCGATATGATGCTCTGTTGCTTTATTTTTTTGGGTTTTGAAAATCTCGTCTTCTATTGCTTTGATCTGTGCTTCTATTGAGGTGTCCATGGCTGTACCGTGTCTATATATCTGGGAGGTTTATAAAAAACACGTACGGGAATAAAGAACTAGTCCCGGATGATCAACGTCCCTGTTTCGCCTTGCAGGGCTTCCCATCCTTGTTCGATGTTGGAGATAACCACGCGTTCCCCACCGAATTCCAAGAACCGAAGCGCGGCAAGAACCTTAGGCCCCATGTTTCCTTGAGGGAACTCTCCCTCAAGATAGTATCGTTTCATTTCCCGATAGGTGACGGCATCTAAGGGTTTTTGTGAGGGAGTATTGTAATGAAGATAGACTTTTTCCACGTCCGTAAGGATGAGCAACACCTGGGCGTTCACCGCTTCCGCTAGTCGCTCTGCAGCTAAATCCTTATCCACGACAGCTTCCAACCCATCAAGACCCCAGCCTTCCTTCTCAATCACCGGCATGCCTCCCCCGCCAGAGGCGATGACAATGATGCCATCATCCAGCATTTTCCTGATGATCTCCCCTTCGACGATTCGCAAGGGGTCTGGGGAGGGGACAACAATCCTCCATCCGCGAGGCAAACGGGTCATATGATACCCGTGTTTCAGCATGATGATGGACTCATCTTCTGTGTAGTACGGTCCGATTGGTTTGGTCGGATTCTCAAGGGAGGGGTCCTTCGGATCAACAATCACTTGGGTGATGAGCGCAATCACCGGCTTGTCCAGACGCTCTCGTTTTAAGGCATTGGAGAGGCATTGCTGGATCATGTAGCCAATGAGGCCTTCGCTTTCTGCGACACAGATCCCCAGCGGCATCTCAGGAGTGATATCCCTTGCCGCCTGATTCTGAAGAACCAATGCACCCACCTGAGGACCGTTCCCATGGGTGATGACAACATCCCAGTCCGTCTTGATCATTTGCACAATCGACCGACAGCTCTCCCGGGTATTGGCGAACTGCTCGTAAATCGTGCCTTTCTGACCTTTTTTTATTAAGGCATTCCCACCAAGCGCAATCACCACTCGTTTCTTCATACCCGGTCGCTGGAAATAGTTTCTTGGTATAAAAATCAACTGGTGCAAGGAGATATATATCCCCTATATTTTCTCTTATAGGGAACCTATGTTTGAGCAGGAAAGAGAACAGCTCGTTTTTCATCTCTGCAGAGAGGGCTATATCAAAACCGATGCGGTAAAACAAGCGTTTCTCACCGTCCCCCGAGACATCTTCGTGCCAGAGTCCTTACGGGACTATTCCTATGTCGATACCCCCCTGGACATCGGCGATGGTCAAACCATCTCCGCACCACATATGGTTGCGATCATGTGTGAGGCGTTAGATATCCAAAAAGGGCAACACATTTTAGAGATCGGGACCGGGTCGGGGTATCATGCGGCGATTGTCGCCCAGCTCGTCGGGGCGGCAGGAAGGGTGTATACCATCGAACGATTTGATGTGCTTGCGACCCAGGCGAAACAAAATCTTGCGACCATGCACTGTCCAAACGTCATCGTTGAAATCGGGGATGGGTCCTGTGGACTGCCTGCGTATCAACCCTATGACCGTATCTACGTGACGTGTGCTGCCCCCTCCATTCCTAAGCCGTTGATTCATCAACTTGCCGATCCGGGAAAACTGCTGGTTCCCCTTGGTTCCATGTACTGTGAATTAACGCTTCTACGGAAAGAACACCATCGACAGACGCGACAGCATCTTGGAGGATGTGTGTTTGTACCCCTTGTCGGGAAGTACGGCCATTAACTCAAAGCTTGTAGCCGATTGTTCGTAAAAATTCCTTTCTCCAGGTGAGCTCCTTGTCATCTTCTATCCCTTTTGGAACGAACCCGTCGATCACGCCAAGTATCCCCCGGCCGATCTCATCACCCTGTTTTGACTCTGCAACGAGGACTTTGGTAGGATTCGCTGTCGCACAGAACACCGAGCAGACCTCAGGGACGTTCTTTATAGTGTTGAGCACGTTGAGAGGATAGCAGTCCTTCATGAAAATGAGAAAGGTGTGGCCTGTACCAAGATTCATTGCGTTTTTCTCCGCGAGTTTTTTCAACGCATCATCGTTTCCTTCACTACGGATTTTACACGCACCGCTTGCTTCACAAAAGGCTAGACCGAATTTTCCTGAAGGGACTGCGTTTTTCATCGCCTCATAGAGATCCTCGGCGGATTTGATGAAATGAGTTTGCCCTAAGATGAAATTCAGCTCATCGCTCTTTTCTATTTCAATGAGTTTTATGATGACTTCATCCATACTTCACTCCCCTGTCACGTACAAAAAAAAAGAATGCAACGTCAGTATTTAAGCATATGACTTCGGGAACGATTCAGACGGATTCGTCTCAGGATTCCAACCAGAGCGGTACTCCTGAAAAGGAATCAGTATGTTGCAGAACACTATGGTCTTTCTTGATGTTACAAGGAGAAAGGTTGAATTGAAGGTGGTCCAGTCCGAAGTCTTTAGGGGTTGTTGAGGCCAAGTAGCTGTTTCATTATGATAAACTTCCACTCGTAGTAGATGACATACTGTCTGGATGCTTTGTCAATCAGACGACCGGCTGCATCATAGGCATACGCCGTGGTCTGATATAACCCATCGTTCAGATAGAAATACCCTTCGAAACCCTCCTCAGTTGCGTTGGTAGAGGTCGCATTCCATCGTTGATCTTGCATAAACTTATTCTGCATTTCAAAGATGACGGTTTGCACCGACTCTGACCCTTGTGCATTCACTCTCATTCCACCGGTGCTGATGATAAGTGAGACTCCTAACAAGTCCAGGGAATAGATATACCCATATGTTTTATCAAATGTTAAGAAGACGAAATACAGGTATCCTGATTTACAGTTCAACATCTCGATCTGCGATGCAATCGTCACGTTATAGGCATTCGACCATCCGCTTTGTTTCCCGCCTTCATCCTTTGCCCGAACTTTAATTTCGTAGCTGCCGTTCTCTTCCCAGTGATGGGTCGCTGAGGTCTGTTCCCCAAACTGGTAGGGCCCATACCATTCGCTGATGTTTCCATCATCCCAGTCCCATTGGTAGTACACCTTGTCCCCCTCAGGGTCGGGTGCGACGGTGAGGAAGTCTAGTGAAATGTTTCGCCCAGCTTGTTGCGGACCGTCAAGGACCTTGGGTTTGAACGGGGGTTGGTTGCTGGCGGTGGTGAAACTCCAAATGGGACCTGCGGTGGTTTCTTGTAGGTCGTTCCGAGCGACAATTTGCCAATAATACGTGGTGTTCAACAGAAGCGGATCAGGTTCAAATATGGTCCCTATTTGATTGGTGAGGAACAGGGGGGGTGGGTTTTCAACCCCGAAATAGATATCATAGGTGAGATTTTCTTCTCCCTTCCATTCTAAGTCGACAAAGACCGTCACACTACTTGACCCAGCCGCGGGGATAGGGTCACTTGGTTGTAGAGGTGGTTCCGCAGAAGCATTTGGGATACCAATCGTTGAAAACGTTGTCAACAGCATACACACACAAATTATACTATGAATAAATTTTTTTTTCATAGAATCCCTCTTCTTTTTCTTTCACTCCATGTATATTTTTTCTTTTTTACTTCGTTATTACCTAGGATGTTTTCATATTTAAATATTTGGTAATTGGATATATTCTATATCATAGTAGAGGAGCAATTATTTCACATTCACATAGAGATTATCGACGTAAGCGAGGAATACTTCGGAGGCGGAGGAGAGGATTCTCCCTTGGCCCGGTAGCGTACCGACCGATGCGGATGAAGAAGACCGTGAAGAGGCTGTAATGGTCGACTAACGATCCATTGGTATCATAGGCGGTAATATTAAGGGTATACGCACCACGAGAAATATTCATGACACAGGAGAAGCCATCAGATCCGTTGTCGTCGGTGATTTCCATGGTCTCGATCTGTAATTGATTCTCCGCCAGGAACGTAACAGAATCAACGACGTCTGTTGCGTATGCCTCGAGTTCCAATGGATGGCTGGATAATATGATGACGACCCCGAGGCGTTTTAAGAAATCAGAGAAGATAAATGATCGATTAAAGGAGAAAAGCTTGAAGTAGACATGGCCGAGTTTGACGTTCGAAAAGTTCACTTGTTCTGCTATGGAAATCGGATGGGCATCGGACCAGTCGCTTTCACCATCAAAAATATCTTTTGCTTTGACCCGGACATTATAGGTTCCATCGGTTCTCCATGTCCAGGTAGCCGTCACCGATTCACTCGAGTTGACCGGACCAATCCATGTACTATAGTTGCCATCACCCCAGTCAAAAAGGTAAGAGATTTGATCACCTTCTGGATCGGTCGTACTCGCAGTGAAACTAAAGTTAATGTTTTTTCCGCCTGCAGGTGGTCCAATAATCTGCGGGTTGATCGGAGGGAAGTTATAATCATTGATTATGGAAAATGTATCGTCTGACGTATCAGAACCTGTGTTATTCGACTCATCCGTCGCACTCACCCGAACCAGATACTGATCACCATCAGGAACCACCGTCGTATCCCACACAAACAACCCCGTGTTATTCAACCCAGACGCAATCAGACTCCAATTCCCCCCATCATCCGGACTGTACTCAAGCACAATCGAACCATTCAAATCCACCGTAACATCATCAGACGCAGACCACAGAACAGACACATCACCCACAAGAAGTTCCCCTCCATTCGGATACAGAACCACCACGACAGGAGCAACCGAATCAACATTCTCAATCGAAAACGAACTATTCGACGTATCAGAACCTGTGTTATTCGACTCAT
>JBAZLE010000035.1:0-15056 GCA_041650455.1 Thermoplasmatota archaeon
TAACCATCAGGACCACCCCAACAATGAGAAGTCCCCTCCATCGAAAGAGACCCACGCATGTCTCCTTGAAACGTTTTGGTACCAAGTAAACCAAAGGTGGTAACCCATCCTGATGCTAGGGTGGGCCCATAATCAATACCAAGACTAATCCTATTCACTACTGCTAATGGATTCATCCAACAAAGAAATGTAAGGAATATGCCGAGATACAAACTTAAACCAAAGAAAATGACGTTATCGGTTGTCCTTTCAATTCTATTTAAGAAAACAATCCCTATGTTTTCAAAATATGTATGAGTGGTCCGTCCAGCGATTAAGCAGAAGATATTCCCGTCATCCTCCTGAGTAAATACATAATGAGGAAGTAATGTTTTCAGGCGTCTCATTATTATTTGATTTTGATACAACCTTGTTACCAATTTCTGTGCTCGTTCAACACTCATCCCCCTCGGTAACAACCCGTACCCATCCAACTCCACCACAGCTTCTTTGAAGATGGGGATTGCTTCTTCCCTGGATGATGTCTGATTCAGTTTGGCTCTAAACTCAACCAGATACTCCTCCAGGTCTTTGTATTGTTCTCCGGTGAGTTTCACGGTGGTATCCCCATATCCCTGGATGCCACATGCTTGGGTAGTGACTTCCACAAAGTTGGTGTCATAGGATGCTTTGACAACGTTGAAGGTGATGCTTTGTGCTATAGCTACACCAATAAAGAGAAGAATGATTCCAATCGCCAACCATTTCCTTTTCATATGTTTTTCCTCAAATACCCTAGGGAATTCATCGGACACGGTTATGGTTCATAAAAAACACGGATGAGTACATACACCGGTTCACCATGCTGGGTGTAATCGTCATACAAATAGGGGGTAAAACTGAGTATAATCGTATCTGTTCCGTTGAAAGAAATTGGTGGAACGACGAAAAGGTATGCATAACCCGTCATATTTACCTCAAGTACTATCTGATTGGTCATCATTGTTATCCAATCAGGTGGTGCGTACACGATGCCTCCAGATACTACCGTTCTTGCATTCCCCGCATTCGTAATAGAAATCCGTAGATACGAGCTCTCATTAGGAATGACAGCCATGCTGTCATTTTCTGGTATGACAATGAGGCAGGGTCGGTACTCTATCCAAAAATGAAGAGTACTGGTTTGGTTATAAACATTGACGAAAGGGAGGAAACGAAAAGGACCATACATCGTATCAACAGATGCTTGTATCGGGACTTGACATACAGTATGCGGGGCATTTTCGTTCACTGCTACTGTTAAAGTAGTAAATTGTGACGATGCATCACCAGTAATCGGAAATCCTAACTCTGTATCGGAAAGTGATGCAGCACACCAACTAGAGATGTCTCCGATCTCCACCGTAACCGTGGCAAATTGATGTGTTATACGACAATAGAGAAGGATAAGTCTTCCAATAAAAGAGGAGACAAGGACTTGATGCGTCACCGTAATATTGATACTCCGATTTGCTCCACCAGGTTCCAGGGGCTCTTCTGTTTCGCTTGCATTCCAAGAAAGATAGATTACACTTTCCAGAGCGAAATTCTTTGCAAGGCCTCTAGAAAGACTTCTATGGGTTTTTTGAACTATCAGCCTTGATGGTAAAGATGGTTTTTCTCGAACTTGTGCCATCGCTGGGGTGATACAAACTCCAATGAACAAGAGGATGATTCCAATCGCTATATATTTTCTACAAATGGGAATTCTATTCATTTGCTTTCCCCCTATCTATAATTAACAACAATGTTCTCCTATAAAAACTATTTCCTTTGTCACTTGTATTTCATAAAAAACCATTCATATACTATTTTTTGTTAATAAAAATATATAGTTATAGTATCCACTTCAAAGGAAAAATAAAAGGAAAGAAGTATTATGGGTGGATAATACTCCTGTTTACTTCGTCAGAGATATCTCGATAGAGGAGACGTTTGAGGTTCGTCCTTCTTCGTTGGTGATGGATTCTGTTCCGATGCGTATTTCTTTGATCTTTGCATCTTGGACAAACCGGTTTCTGGTGATTTCTGCTGCGTCGACCGCTCTGCTAATCGCTCGGCCCCGTGCCTTGATGACGACTTCGGTGGACCCACTGTTGAATTGCGTGACGACTGCCAGAACGTAGCTCATTGGTGGTTTGTTTCCTACATAGATCACGTTTTCTTCGCTTTCTTCTTTTGCTGTCATAAACTATACCTCTCCGTAAGTTTCTAGGTTAGTGGGTGTCCTATAAACGTTTTGATTTATATATGTTTCGTAATTTTGTATCTTATGGAAGCGATTCGTCAACTATTTTTTTTATTTTGGCAAGAACGTCCCGTGGGTTTTTCCCAAGCACACGAATCATCGGTTCTTTTCCTACCGCACCGGTATCACAGATGATCTCCGGGACATACCCTGCGGTGGTGATCGCCTGTTTCGTTCCCCATTCCATGGTTGAGGAAACCGTTGAAGGCTCGTCTCTCCGGTCAAATGAAGCCAGTCGCAACCCAATCTTAGGGCAACGCTGCAGGGTTTTTTCTGCATAGCGGATGTTGAGTGCGGATCGTATGCTTTTGTCAAACGACATCGCCGCAAGAACGATGGATGCGACATGTTTGGAGGCGCCGAACTTCAGGCTACCGCATAAAAACGCTTGATCGTTGTATCTGGTGATTCGTCCCTCGATTCCACAGACGTCGTTTCGCGTTGTTGCGGAGGGGACTGCGTAGACAAAGTTCATGCCGACCTCCGGGATGAACGATGCGGGGAGAATGGAGACGAGTGTTTCAACAGCGGTTTTTAACTGCAGCCAGACGTCGAATTGTTCGTTGTTTTTTATGAGAGGCGGGGTTTGCACTGTTGCGGAATGATTGAGTACATCAGCACCCTTCCCTGGGGTGTACCCCTCGTTGATCATGCTCCAGACAATGGATTTTGCTGTGTGAACCGCGGTGATCGGTGGTTTTCCTAACGCGTGTAAACCGGTGATTAGCGCGGACAACGTGCAGCCGGAGCCGTGCGCTTTTCTCTGGGGAATCCGTGGGAGGCTGAAACGATGGAACCGGGTCCCGTCGTAGAGGACATCGGTTACCATCTCACCTGGCAGATGACCGCCTTTGACTAGCACATATGCGGGTCCGAGATCAAAGATCTTCTTCGCTGCTTTCTCCACGTCGTTCTCCTCGGAGATTTTCATGGACGCAAGGGCAGAAGCCTCAGGGATGTTCGCGGTCACCATGCATGCGGAAGGAAGCAGCTCTTTTTTTAATGATGCCAGAAACGAATCCGTGGACAGCATATCTCCGCTTGTTGCGACCATCACCGGGTCCACTACTGGTTTCAGATGATGTTTCTTTAGCTGTCGTGCCACGACGCGGATGATGTCCTCGTCGTAGAGCATCCCGGTCTTTACCGCATCGATGGTGAGATCATCGCAGAGGCTTTCGATTTGCTCTTCAATGACCGCAGTAGGGATTTTGTACATGGATCGAACCTGTCGTGTGTTCTGCGCGGTGATACAGGTCAGGACCGTCGTCCCATGCACACCAAGGTAGGAAAATGCTTTGAGGTCTGCTTGGATCCCGGCACCCGCGGATGAATCAGACCCAGCGATGCTGAGGGTAACTTTTTTTTCCATTCAGAGGTCACATACGGTTTGGATTTATATGGATTCTTGAGAACCTTCGCACCTCATCCCATGAGTTTTATTTAAAAAAAAAAAATGAGAATAACGAAACACCCGCGTCTCATTCAGGTAAATCCTGACGACCTCTCTGGTAAACCGGTTTAGGTTTCTTTGACGTACGGAATCAGGTTCCCATCGTCTTGCTCTTCGAACAACGGGATCTGTTTCGGGACTGTTTTATGCTCGACCATGACATAGTTTTTTGTGGCCATATTTCTCTTACCCTCCAGTGGTTTCCTCAGTCAAGAAGTCGCAAGAATCAGGATAACAAGCAGTATGGTAGTCGTGTAAGTGATCCCGATAACTCCTTCTTAATCTCTCCAATTTTTCTGTAACCTGCGTTGAGTACATATACTTTCGTATTTGTGCAAAAAAACCATGTCGTGACATGGCAAGAAACAAGTTATTTCACAAAAAAAGGGAAGGATGCTGGTCTCACTAGGAGGGATGGGATGCACTCTACAACTACCAGCTTAATTCCTTCCAGGCCAAAGAATTCGGTTCTATTTTAATAACCTTGTTTGTAGATGGATATGCAAGTAGTGATGCAGGTGCGCCATCACAGGGGGAGTGGTAAACCTGGTACCTCCGAGTGGGGTTAGATTTATATGCTGTTTTTTTCTACCACATGCAAGGGGAATCGTGCATCTTTTACCAAAATGGTGTTGATGATGTCTGAACTCACAGAAGAAAACCCAGGAAAGCAGATACTGCTCTTAGGAAACGAAGCGATCACCCGTGGTGCCCTTGAGGCTGGCATTGATGTCGCCACCACGTACCCAGGCACGCCATCATCGGAGATTGCTGATACGTTCTCCGCGATCGCAAGAGAAGCGACACGGCAGAACAAAGACCCAGGGTTCTATTTCCAATACTCCGTCAACGAAAAAGTCGCCTTGGAGGTTGCTGCTGCCGCATCGTTCTGCGGACTGCGCGCGCTGACCTGCATGAAACACGTCGGTCTGAATGTCGCCGCTGATACATTTATGACCTATATGTACGTCGGCTGCCGCGGCGGCCATGTCATCGTCTCCGCGGACGACCCGTACTGCCACTCCAGCCAGAACGAGCAGGACAACCGGTACTACGCGTTGTTCGGCGGCGCACCAATGCTGGAGCCGACCACGCCACAAGAGGCAAAAGAGATGACCCGACTCGGGTTTGAAATCTCAGAGCAACTCTCTCTTCCCCTGCTCCTTCGAACTACCACGCGGTTGAACCATGCACGCGGCCCGATCACGCTTCAAAAATTACAACCACCACGAAAAAAAGGGTATTTCAAAAAAGACCCCTTGCTGGTCACGGTCCCAGCGACCGCACGAGCGAAACACCCGATGCTGCTCAAACACCTCGAGGAAGCAGAGAAACTCTCAGAGAAATCCCCGTTCAACGAGGTCATTACGATCGGGAAACCACAGGATGTTGGGATCGTCACCTCCGGTGTTTCCTTTACCTACGTCAAAGAGATGGCGGAGGAGCTTCATCTGAACGTGAAGATCCTGAAACTCGGGATGACCCATCCAATCCCCCGGGCTATGTGTGAGAAATTCATCACCTCCTGCTCTTCTCTTCTCATGGTCGAGGAGCTCGAACCATTCCTGGAGAACCAGTTCAAACAACTCGCCTTTGATATCGGCGCTGACGTCAAGATCTATGGAAAATCAAGTGGTCATTTCTCCCGGCTCTATGAATACACCCCAGACATCGTCGCTGAGGCGTTCTCAACAATCTTCAAGGTGAAAAACCCCTTCCCCGCACCCGTCCAATCGACACTCAAAGCACCACGACGCCCGCCCTCCCTCTGCGCCGGCTGCCCGCACCGAGCCACCTACTACGCAGTCAAGAAAGCAGCATCAAAAGACACCATCTATCCCACGGACATCGGATGCTATACGCTTGGGAAGGAACCCCCCATCGAGGTTGCCGATGTGCTCCTCTGCATGGGTTCCAACGCGGGGATGGCCTGCGGGTTCTCCATCGCCACCGATCAAAAAATCGTCTCCTTCATGGGTGATTCAACGTTCTTCCACGCGGGAATCCCCCCGGTGATCAACGCAGTCCACCATCACCACGATGTCGTTATCACGATCCTGGACAACCGGACGACGGCGATGACCGGACATCAACCACACCCTGGGACACCCACGGACGGGATGGGAAAACCAGCGAAACTGATCAAAGTCGAGGATGTCGTCAAAGGCTGCGGCATAGAACACATCGAGATCGTCAACCCCAACAACATCAAAGAGACCACCGCTGGGTTCAAACGAGCATTGGACTTCAAAGGCCCTGCCGTCGTCGTCAGCAAATCACCCTGCATCCTCCTTGAGGTGCAACGGAAGCGAAAAGCAAAGGAAGACATCCAAGTCTACCAGATCAATCAGGAAACCTGTAAACGGTGTAAAACCTGCATCGGCAAATTCGGCTGCACCGCGTTTTATTTCGCGGAGGACGGCAGCGTCCACATCGATCCAGCCCAATGTAACGGCTGTGGGAATTGCGTGCAGGTCTGCCCGTTCGGTGCGATTGCAGCGGAGGAGAGCCCATGAAGAACAAAACCAGCATCGTGCTGACAGGGGTCGGCGGACAAGGAGTGATTACCGCGGCGAATCTGCTGGGGAAAGCCGCAGTCAACGCAAAGGTTGGAGTGTTCGTCTCAGAGATCCATGGGATGGCGCAACGCGGTGGGGCAGTCGTCTGCACCGTACGAATGGGGGATGTCTCTAGCCCTTTAATGCCAAGTGGAACCGCGGATGTCTTACTCAGCATGGAACCTGTCGAGGCACTACGTCACATTTGTTATGTGAATAAAAAAACAATAATAATCACCGATAAAAATCCGATCATCCCGTTTACGGTCGCGGTAGGTGGCGAGCAGTACCCAAAGGTAGAGGACATCTTCAAAGAACTGTCATCACACGCTAAGTTACATCCTCTCGATGCATTGCACATCGCAAAAGACGCAGGAGCGATCATCACAAAAAATACGGTGATGCTTGGAGCGCTTGCCGCAAGTGGCATCCTTCCTTTTAATCCCGAGGTGCTTTTGGAGACCATCCTTGATGACGTACCTGAGAAGTACAGAGAGATTAACAAAAAAGCATTCGAGGGTGGGATGAAAGCAATAAAAAAGGTGATACGAACACATTAGAATTTACAAATCTAAGTGACGATACCTGTGTTCCAGATGAAAAATGGGACATGATTCAGCGGTTATACTCTTTTCTAAACTTAATCTCCGGGTTTTTCTACTGGAAAGTCAATGAAAATCTCAGCGATATTTTCCACGGACTCTTTCTTTCATTATTATTTTTAAAAAAATATTATTTTTTCCAATTAAAGAATTAAAGACAGAAGAATGATTTTCATTTTAAAACAGTTTCGTGACTTGTATCCGTTGTTCAGCGTATCTCCCTTTAACATCATATGCAATAGCATAGATGTTGTCTTTCAGTCGGAAGTTCCTCTGCGTCCACGTCCACTCATACGGTGGGGTCGTGCCCGTGTAAACGACATCGTCACGGATACAGATAATCACTTGGTCGATGTCATAATGGTCCTCAACAGTGACTTGGATGGTGATTTTCCCAAGAATAAATGGGAATGGGAATGTAAAAATCTGCTTGTCAGCAATGTAAAATCCATTGGTTGGTTTGGTGATGGTGAGGGTGGGGAGTGGATAGTCTATCGTTACCGTTGTGTTATCTGAGCTACTATTTCCATCAGAGTCAGTGATTGTGAATACCGCAGTATAATTCCCTGCTATAGTATACGTATGTGCTGGATTAATCTCGGTGCTACTGTTTCCATCACCGAAATCCCAAAGATATTGATATGGTAGGGTTCCACCGAATGCAAGACCTGTAAGAGTGATTGGACACAGAGCAGTCCCCTGATACGGTCCTCCTGCCTCGGCACGTAACGGACCAATACCGAATACGTGGAGATAACCATAATCTCTGTAACTAGAACCAACATAAATTCGATCATTCTCACCTATGCTAGGTGAGGAACGAATTTGCTCATTTGACAACGTTTTTCGCCATCGTTCCGTCCCATCAGGGTTCACAGCAACAAGAGAATCACCTGCACTCACGTAAATTGTTCCATCTGCAGAGACTGCGGGAACGGTGCCAAAAATGTCACCTTGAACATCTACACTCCATCGCAACGTTCCGTTTGGATAATACGCCCGAAGGATCTCTGTGCCAACGTAAATCGTTCCATCCTGTGCAAGTGCGACACCAGCGGATGCAACTATTCCTCCCGTTGATGCTTTCCATTTCATCGTCCCATTTGGATATAATGCATAGAAATATCCACCAAACGAGGGGACGTAAATCGTACCATCTGGTGCGATTGACGCGGAACCTTTGATCTCACCACCAGTTGCGAACTGCCAGCGGAGTATCCCGTTTGGGTTTAACGCATAGAAATAATGGTCACCAGAACCAATGTAGATCGTACCATCTTGGCCAATTGCTGGAGCGCCATTAACATTAAACCCTGTTGTATATCGCCATTTTTCTGTTCCATTTTGATTAACCGCGAAGATGTTGTAATCATCGGCTCCAAAATAAAGTGTACCATCCTCACCTATTGTAACGGAAGATGTTGATATACTACCCGTATTGAAACGCCATCGTTCAGTACCATCAGGATTAACTGCAAAAAAATATCGTCCCCATGTTGTAAAATATATTATTCCTTCTTCTGAGATTGCGGGAGTCCCCCATATTATATCAGTGGCAGAGAATTTCCATTTCCGTGTTCCATTCGGATACAATGCATATAATGAACCATCAGCGCCCATGGTTCCAAAATAAATCAATCCATTGGTATCAATTAATGCAGAACCCCAAACAGAACCCGTCTCATCGCCACGAACACGCCAAATCTCCGCACCAGTGTTATTTTCCGTACTATACGAACTGCGACAGGTATGAATCACATCATGTCCAAACATCGGCCACGCAGAATCCATCGGACCATCCCTCCCACAATCTGCTTGCGTGTTATTTGATTCTATGATGATTATTCGTTTCTGTTGAAAATCAGGAACATATGTTACCGTATCTTGATTAGAATCGTTATTGTTAACACGCCAATCAGTCATATAATCGGGGATACGTAAAGCATGATGGTCAATCGAAATTTTTCCACTAGTTTCAAATACTAATGGATTCAGATTAGGACTGATTATGATGACGAACATCATCAATATTGAAAGTTTCCACCAGACTCGTTTCATATTCAGAGTTCCCAAGATGATAATATCTAAGAACTTCTTTAATAATCTTTTCATAAAACAAGTGAATACTTTCATCGACCTCCAATTGATCTATATAAATCAGAAGAACTATGTTTAAATTGGAGGTAAAAAAATGAATAAAAAAATTATTGGAATTTTTATTGTTATGCTGATGATCTCTAGTGCAATGACCACAATTATGTTTTCTGAAAAAGGCCCTGTTGAAGCAAGCGAAGAACCACAAAATCCGGGAATGAATCTTGATTACGAATATGTTTGGGAACAAGTCCAGAAATTTGGTAATGTAATCCGTGACGCGGATTACCCTGATGATATTAAAAAAGGAAGAGAATGGGCCACTGCTGGAGAAAATTATACCATAGATCAAATTTTAGAACCAGCATTGAACGGGACAGATAAACCATGCGGTCTTACCAATTATACGAAACTCTCCATTGATTACATCTCTGGTCCAAATGGTCTTGATCCTGATGGTAACCCAAAACAATATTCCAGTAAAATTGTTATCAAAGATTATAATCTCACCATACACAACGGCGATGAAACCATCTATATACCAGATAATGAGCTGTTTCCCCTCGGCGTCGGATGCATTCCCAATTTCAGTGTAAATCCTATAGAATATCTAAATCATACATTTGAATTCAATGAAACGAAAATCATTGTAAAAGACATTTCTGTGTGGGATTATATCCAAGACCATTTAAATTTCTCCTGCACACTTCTCAATACGTATGATACTATTATCGGTCCGGTTGTATTTCTCGACACTGTGGATCCGGTTCCTGAGAATCACGACTGTGTTTTTATCTTAAACGAAGAACTTGCTTCAGAAGAAAAACTTAATAACATTTCTGACGCGATGGGATGTATCCTCATTGAAAATAGCACTAAAGAATATACGTTTGAAAATGGCTCACAATACAATTTCACCATTGCGAAACTGAATGGAACAGACAACAATTTTTCCTCCATACTCGAAGAGATTCAGAATGACTCAGTCTATCTCGTCGATAACATACAAGACAACACGACATTAGTGTTTTCCAATTATAGCAACGAATCATGTTTCAATGACGATGGTGACTGGGTAGCGGTATTTCACCTCAATCAAGAAAAGAATTTTGGTTCGCGCCCATTCTGGCGTAACATAATAGCATGGTGGCTATATCCAAAATGCTGTGATTGCACAGGAGCCATTATGTGTAACTATGTCAATGATACTCATTATATGTCACATACTGTACGGGACGGGAGCTGGTTCAAAGGAAAAGATCTTCCTCTTCTTGATAACTATCTTGGTACCTATTCAAATAGATTCCCAATGCCTATTCTTTCTGTCAATGGATCATTATGGGACTATTTTAGTAATAACGAAAATAGCATAACCGTGGATGGATTCATCAACCAAACCTACCGACAACAAAATAGTAACACACCAGGGGTCATCAGCCATAACGTAGTTGCATACCGAAACATCACCCACAGTCCAGAAAACGCAATCGTGGTCCTAAGCAACCGTATAGATGGCCATTGGGGAGAGACTCCCGGGGACAGTGGCGTTGGTGGAGCGATTTTACTTGGGATCGCCAAATACTTCCACGACAATAATATCACCCCGAAATACAACCTCACTTTCCTGTTTACCACTGGGGAGGAATACGGGATGCGAGGTGCCCAGCATTTTGTCGACAGTCATCCGATTGGTACTGATCCCGATCAATATAATTTCAAATATATCATTGGCTTTGACCAACTCGGTTTCAACTATACGATAACTGAGGGTGGAAGACATTGTCTTCAACCACATACAAACAATGAGTATATTGCAGATATTATTCGTGTTATAGAAAATCAGACAAAATATGAGGAAAGAACCGCTTACGATTTTAACATCAATAATTCAGCAAGCCGCGGGGCTGAAGATTATGTCTGGAATACTACTGGTGTGGATACGATCTTATTTGAGAAGGGTGAGGATTGGGATGGACACCATCAAGTAGGCGAGAATTTTAGTGAAGGAGATTCACTGAAGTATATTGATCGAGACGACGTGAATGTCACTTTCGAGTTCGCATGGAACGTGACAAAATATTTCACAGTCAATCCGAACTGCTGGTTCGACAACATCTCCTTCACAGCATTCGATTCACTCAATGATGGAGATACTCTAAATGATTCGATACGGACGAACTTCACCATCCATTCCATATTGCCAAGCGATAAAATCAGGGTTGAGCTTGACCTTGGATGTGAAATAAATGGAGAGCAAGTGGTGATACTAAACACTGGAAACGCTGATTATCTACTTACCTCACGGAGTCAGAACGAATCCTACGTGTTCACCATCCCTGATGATGTTGATACTGGGAATTATTCTGTCTCTTTTAAATTATATAACTCGACTGGACGTATCAACAGAATCGTATACGGCTCACCAGGGTCGTATCACAATGATACGAGCAGCGCATCAAATTGGTATCGTCTCTATCATCCTCTTGGGTATACAAAGGTGGGAGATTTCTCTCAAAGTGTGGACGATAGAATCTGTGGCTCCGTGTTCACCGCAAATGAAGACGGCAGGGCAGACAACATCACCGTCTATATCGATCAGAATTTCGTGGAAACAACTCATTATAAATGCATGCTATATCGGGCGAACGACTCCGTGCTTATTGGCACGACAACTGAAAACTGGTCCTCCCTCGGTGGAGAAACAACATCTCCATGGTGGGCCGTGTTCAATTTCACGGGTACGAAACCACAGCTTGTCAAGGGCACCCAATACGTGATCACCTGCTGGGGTAATTCCACATACTCCTCCGTCTCTTACACGGATTCAAACATCAGTGGAACCGGACGATACGATCATCAATCCTATGGGACTCCACCAGATCCCGCGGATTTCACCAATGAACCCCGATATTATTCCCTCTACTGCAGCTACACCCCTGACGCCACAGGACCACAAATCACCGATGTCACCGCCAATCCAGACACCCTGGGATTCGGATACACTGTGACCATCACCGCGAACGTCACCGATACCGGCAGCAGCATCGATCTCGTCACAGTCAGGATCAGCGAGCCAGGAGGAGGACAAAGCAACAACACCATGACCCATGTTTCTGGAAACCTGTACCAGTATGTGTTTCCCAACACGTGGCGTGCCGGTCCATACAACTACACCATCTGGGCACAGGACAACGAGACAAACAGCAACACCAGCGCCACCTCTCAGTTCCAAGTCACCGCGGATGCAACCATCAGCATCGCAACACTCCAGGACACATACTCCGGCGAAGACTACATCAACATCACCGACCCACCCAACCCACCAGAGAACCTTACTCTAGTCACACGGGGGCTCACGTGGGATAATTACTACAACGCAGTCACCGGAGAGAACATCCTTGAGGTGACCACCGGGCCAATCAACTACCAAGAAGACAACGGCACATGGATGCCGATCAACACCTCAATGAACCAGCTGGCATCAGATCACCCCGCGTACGTCTACGGATACCGCACGGGCAACAACCAAGGACTGTACGGGGTGTATTTCAAAGCCAATGCACAACAGGAATGGCCAGTCGCTTTCACCTACAACCGGTCAGACGAACCCACCATCCATGCGGTGAGAAGCAAGCTTCTCGGGGTCGGATACGTTGACCCTGGGAGCAACTGGTCCTATGCATCCTTACAGGGGGTGCAGAACAGCCAGGGACAAACCAACAATTATTCCATCACCTATGAAAATGTATTCACTGGTGCAGATGCGACCTGGAGCTATGGGAACACCGGAATCAAGGAAGAGATCACCCTCAGCAATACCACCCGGGCTGTTCTGCAGAGCCATCCGCCATCGCAGTATGGCCTGAACAACAACAGCTCATACCTTGCGTTCATCACTAAACTGGATCATCCAAACCTTCACTTCGCTAACACCACCGGAGTTCTGCCTGAGAACGTGACTATCACGGACACCGGGGTTGATTTAAGGGATACATTGGGGCAGTTCAAATGCGCTCTGCCGCTTGGTGAAGCCTATGAACTCAATAACGAATCAATGCGACAGAAACTCACCTACCGCATCATTCACATGAACGGGAGTACGTATCTGCTCTCCGGGTTGAAAGTCCCTGATCTATCTGCGATGACGTTCCCCGTGGTGATCGACCCGTCCATGACCATATACTCCGCCGCAAGCGACGGGTACCTGTTCAACTCAAGTTTCACCTACGACACCGTGCAAACCACCACCAATGGGAACGTGAACACCTCAGCATCCTTTCTGTTCATCGGACAAAGGAAAGAACCCGGGTTCCCCAGCCTCTACCGCATCTACCGCGGATATGTCCTGTTCAACACCTCCCTGCTGCCCTCCAACGCGCACCTCGACAACGCCACCCTCTCCCTGTACAAGAAAGATGATTACTCAACCACCGACTTTGACCTCACGATACAGAACGGACAACCAACCTCCCCCCATGACCCCCTGCAAACCGGGGATTACAACAAAAACCACTACTCCGGGGATGGCGGCAGCCTGAACACCTCCGGGTTCACCACCGGATATAACACGATCACTCTGCAGAACCTCAGCTGGATCAACACCACGGGGACTACGAAATTCTGTCTGCGAAGCAGCAACGACATCACCGCGAAAGCACCCAGTGGAAACGAATACGTGACCGTCCACTCAAACGAAATCCTTGAACCCGGGTACCCCCGAAACTAGTCATCACCTACCGCAATCAATCAAAGATCAAAAACCATGGACCCACCCCCATCAAAGGATACCTATTGATACAGATCCATTCGTTCGATGCAGAACAGATCCCCTCATGGATGATGGAGAACGATGTCATCAATGAGACCTCACCACGGACCATCAACAGCAGTAACCAACTCCCCCTTGATCTGATCTTCAACGGCTTGATCAGAGCATCAGACCTGACCCATGGACCCGGCCTCTACCGTGTCTATGCCGCGTTCCGAGACCCAGAGGGCAACATTCTCCGAACAGATGATGACCTAGAACTTGTAGCCTGGTGGGAGTTCAGCAAAACATAATTAATCACTATTTCAATAAAATGATAACAACAGAAATCAGGATTGAATAATCTGACTTTCTCTTTCTTTTTCTATCCCATGAAATCCCAGATTGGTTTTGACCAGCATTCTCGCAGTATAGCAACACTTAGGCTGATGTTGGTTTTTCCATCATCCTTGATCATCAGATGGTCTCTCTTAGTTTTCCCAAGCAGGATGAAACCGACATGATCGTTTTTCAGCTGTTTTTCAAACAGGGTTTGTTTTTCTTCTTTTACCTCTACGACCCACCGTGTATTTGACTCGGAAAATAATTTCGCATCAGACCGTAGGTTTTTGTCGATTGCTGAAATATCGACTGATGCACCCAGATCGCCACCGATCGCCATCTCCGCAAGACATACGCCAAGGCCACCTTCACTGGGGTCATGACACGCAGCGACATATTGTTTTTTCATGCATGCAAGCAATCCCTTCATGCAGCGTTTAAGTATTTCTGGGTCTGTCTTTGGGACAACACCACCCTCGATGTTCATCATATGATAGTATTCCGAGCCACTGAGTTCTTTCTCAGTTGATTTTCCAACCAGATAGATGAGGTTTCCCTCGACTTTGAAATCACTGGTGATACAGGTCCTGATGTCATCGACGATTCCAACCGCGAAAATCTCTGGTGTTGGTGGAACTGCTGTTTTTACTGATTCATTGTAGAAACTGACATTCCCTGAGACGTACGGGAGGTCCAATGCTCGTCCGATGTCACCAAGCCCACGGCAGGCCTCATAGAACTCACCCATCCGCTCTGGTTTCTCCGGATTACCGAAGTTCAGACAATCCAGTAGACAGTCCGGGACAGCGCCGACTGCGACAAGATTTCGGCATGCCTCATCGACCGCGGCTTTCGCGCCCCAGTACGGGTCGCGTTCCATGAACCGGGGGTTCACGTCAGCGGTCACCGCAAGTCCTTTCCAGGATTCTTCTAAAGGTTTCAATACGGTTGCGTCCCCATGGGTCTCCTTGCCTATTTTTCCTTGCATTGGTTT
>JBAZLE010000036.1:0-14741 GCA_041650455.1 Thermoplasmatota archaeon
ATGTGCGCTCCTCGTATCTCTTTGGAGTCCTCATTGGAGGACTCTTCGTCATCCCCGCAGCAGTCAAAACCATCATCCATAGCAGAGAACAGAAGAAAACAGATGATTTTGAATGTTTTATGGTCGTGTCTCTCGCAGGAGCACTACTAGCCCTCTACGAGTGTTTTCGCTATTACGCGGTTACCGGAACCAAATAACAGCACAAAACAATTCAATGGGCCCGTTGAGATTTGAACTCAAGTCACTAGCACCCCAAGCTAGAAGGATACCAAGCTACCCCACGGGCCCAAGGAAGGAAACAATATCCTTTTCTCTGAAAATCTTATGCGTGCATACTAGAAAGCCTTAATATAGTTTATTAGATGAAGACTCTGTATGGATTTTGATCTTTTCACCCTGCTTGGGTTTGCTGCTGGGGCGGTCACTTCCGTTGGTTTCATCCCCCAGTTGATTCGCGGGTATCGAACCAAAAAACTCCATGATATCTCCTATTGGATGCCATTGGTCCTTGCTCTCGGAATGTTTCTCTGGCTGGTCTACGGTCTTTTCCGTTCTGATATCGCGATTATCGTCGCGAATTCCTTAGGTATCGCCTGTACTATCCTGTTGATAATCATGAAAAAATGGTATTCTCCAAGAAGTAGCCCTTAATCTTACACGATATCTTAAATACTAAGATGTTACATACAGCCTGGAAATCAGGAACCCTCCTGGCTCCCTTCCTCAAGTGAAGAGTTATGGAACGACGTAGCAAACAAAATTCCATTCTTGATACCATTGCTATTTTCTTCATTAAAAAGATAGCGAATTGCTTCTGGGAGGTCGCGGATACCTGGTCCTATAAAAACGATACCATCACCAGGATTTATAATAAAACCATCGGCAAGGAATACCGTGTAGAGTACGAGCACTGTGGGATCTCATCGCATTCGAACATCTTACATATCGGGTGCGGTTCCTATCCTTTGACGGAGATTATCCTTGCGAGCTGTACCAGCGGAAAAATCGTTGGCATCGATAAAAATCATCAGTCCGTTCAACGAGGACAGCAAGTGATTAAAAAAAATAACCTTGAACATCGAATCACGTTGAAACATGGGGATGGTCTTGATTTTCCTGTAGAAGAATTTGATATGGTGATCGTCTCAAGTTGTTCACAACCGAAGGTAGAAATCCTACGGCATCTCTTTCAAAAGGTAAGCACTCAGAGCACCATCATTGTAAGAGAAGTTGATGTCGCAACCAAGGACATCTTGAACTGTATCGATGAACACCCCGAGTTTGAACTGAAACAACAGATCCGTCATAATCCTTTTCCTTTTTTTGAACCAATCGGATGGACAACCTTTTGTCTAACGAAGAAATAAAAAAAAGCCTTCTTTCCTGTGAAGCAGGTGTTTTCGACGGTGAGGAAAAGAAGGTTAACATCGTAAATCGTATTGATGTTGAATCTTCGATGTCCCACCTTTTGTACAGTAGGGGTCCTCTGCGACGATTGCATCTAAAGGTTTTTTTCCAGCTCGTAACGCATACGTAAACGCGATTCCCCGACAACCAACGCAGTAGGTTTCTCGGTACTCGCACTTCCCGCATTTGCCCTCGAGTTGTTTGTAGGCGTTTCTCGCTTTCTGGATGAAGGGGTCCTTCATGACCTCCGCAAGGGTCATTCCGTTTTTGTTACTCGGACGGACATTCAGGTTGGTGATAAGAACTGCTGCGCACGGTCGTGCGTATCCCTCCACCGTCATGCACATGCTATACTCAAGTTGTCTGCAGCCGGCACCTGTCAACGGCATGTAGGGCACCCAGGTGTACCCGTATTCCTTTTGATCGATTTCAAGGAGCCTGTAACGGAGGTCCATGATTTCTTTTCTGCTGGGGACCCAGTCGAGATGGTTCCGTGCTCGGCCGTTCGGCGTCATGATCTCCATGTTGGGGAACATGTTTCGGTCTCGGCAGAACCTCCAGATGGTCTCGATCTCATCGATGTTTAACTTATTGGTGACAAAAGAACCTGAGAGTTTGACTTTCTTTGAGTTTTTATATCCAGCGTTCAGGAGGTTTTCCAATCCTTCCTTTATTTTCTTCCCTGAGCCTTTGACACCGGTCAGGGTATCCTGGACGTCTTCCCGCAGGGAGTCGAGTTTCATCATCACGGATGCGTTATGTTTATAGAGGAACTTTGCGAGGTCCTTTGTCATTTTTTGGTTGTTGGTGATGACGACCGGTACCATTTTTAGGGAATAGATGTGTTGGACCAGTTCTTTGAAATGCGGATAGATGGTTGGTTCTCCTCCACCGATGATGACGACGGATTTCGCTCCGAGTTTCTTTGCTTGGGTGACGATATCTTTTAGGTCTTTGTACGACATTTCGTTTTTTGCTTTTTTCCCGCTGTCTCGGAAGCAGTATTCACATCGGATGTTGCAAGCTAAGCTGGTTTCTAATCTGATGCAAAGAAGCTTGTTGCGATCTCTTGCTTTGATTGCGTCTTTGTAATCGTATAGATAGCCTTCTAAGAGGGGTGGGTTTTTCAGTTTGGTGCTTTTCTTCATAGTCTCATCTGCTACGTCATACTACAAATATTAACTATTGTTAATTATTTTTTTAAATTAATCATGTTATTCTATAAATACTTTGTTGTTTTCTATTATTTTTTCATTTTATATAATTCGGGAAAAGAAATAATAATTTAAATCATTGTGCTATGTACCCAGACCGTGTAGCATGAACAAATTGCTTTATTTTTTGTTCAAATGGCGGCCGTTCCACTGGCGTACAATCATGATGTACGAGATGCTCTCCTTCGTGATTATGTATGTAACGGTCCTGATGCTCGCGTATGGGATACGACCGTATCAGTGGGACATGTTCCGGATTATTCTGCTTTCCATTCTGACGCTCTTCTCAGGGTATTTTGCGACACTCATATGGAATGACATCAGTGACATAGAAATAGACAGAATCGCCCATCCTGATCGCATCATGCCCTCGGGCAGGATAACCAAAACAAAATTTTTCATTGTCGCGTTATTCTTTTCTGCTCTTGTGTTTACGGGTGCGATCTTGATTAGTGTCTGGTGCCTCTTCATCGTAGGTATGGCTGCATTGTTCGTCACGTTTCATAATAAATTCCTAAAAAAAACTGTGAGAATCCCAGCGTACTCAGAGATCTTTACCCCGATTCAATGGGTCACGGTCGCGGTCTTTGGCTATGTCGCGATTTGGACTGCGTTGCCTCAGAGCCATGCCTTTCAGTATACCCTCCCGGTGCTCGGGCCGATCGCGTTTGATGCGGATTCGTTTCTCAACATGATTCTTCTGGTGTTGTTCACCTATTTTGCGGACAACGCCCATGATCTGCCGGAGGGCATCCATGATATCGAGGGGGATAGGAAACTTGGGGTGAGGACCTATGCGGAATCGTTTGGGATTAAGACTTCCGCGACCGTCTCGTTTGCCATGTATGTCGCCTCAGGGCTCCTCGGGATCATCCTGTTTTTCCGGACCATCTTGTCGCCAATTTTTCTTGTTCCGTTCCTCATCATCTGGCTGTACACCCTCTCGTGGTCGTATGGGTATGCCAAGAAAGAGGAGCAGGAGATGAAGGACACCGGACTCATCATTGGTCAAAGAGGGTTTAATTATTTCCTCATCGCGTTTGATTTAATGTTCCTGGACATCCTGTTACAGTTGATGTATCAGTCATTTTTTGCGGCTTAGGAGCTTCACCATGAGCGCCATCTCTGCCCACATACGGTTTTCTGCTTCGTCGATGATGACGGATTGGGGACCATGGGCGACTTCCCTGGTGACTTCTTCACCGTAGAAAATAGGCATGCAGTGGATGAAGATCGCATCTGGTTTTGCTTTTTTCATCAGCTCCGGGGTGACGGTGTAGCCTTTCAGGTCCTGAAGGATCTGGTCTCTTTGGTCTTTGTACCAGATAGAAACCCAGGTATCTGTCGCGACGACGTCAGCGTCTTGTATCTCCTTGAGGTCTTCGGTGATGGTGAGGGTGACGTGGTGTTCTTTTGCAATCTCTGTTGCCTTGTCCAGGTAGTATTTCGAGGGCCAATGACTCTTTTTCGTAATGACCGTGACGTTCATTCCGACCAAGGGACATCCCAGCATGTAGGAATGGGTAAGGTTATCGTCGCCATCGCCAACGAAGACGAACTTCAATCCGTTCAAAGAATGTTTCTTCTCTTTAATCGTGGTGAGATCAGCAAGGATCTGCGTCGGATGTTCATCGATGTCTAAACCGTTGATGACAGGGATGGTGGCGTGTGTCGCAAACTCATGGAGGTCTTTTTTGTCCAACGCCCGGTACATGACGATATCCGCGTACCGAGACATGGCTAACGCGATGTCTTCCACAGTCTCCCGGGTGCCAATCCCGATGTCCTCTTTCGTCAGGGAAATCGCGATCCCTCCCAGCATCTGGATGCCGAACTCGAAGCTCACCCGGGTTCTTACTGAGGTCCGTTCGAAGATCATGGCGAGTCGTTTTCCTTTGAGGTATCGGATGTCTTTTCCGTTTTTGTAATCCTTTTTTAATTCTATGGCTAGACCAAGTAATTCTTCAATCTCCTCTTCGACATCAAGGATGGATAAAATATTCTTCTTCATCGGGTCTCCCGAAGAAATCAACATTATAAAAACTTTTACGTGATGAGCGAGGGGGTGTTGCTGAAGTGTTAAATAGAACTTAAATGATGGTGAGGCTATTCAGCAGCGGAACACGATGTTGAAGAAGCTCCTTGACCGACTCTATAATATATATGAAATCATATTTACAAATATATCTTTTTTCTCGTTGTTGTACATGAAATTCCATGCGCCTTCCGTAAAAAAAGAAATCGCCATGGTAGGCCTCTCCCCCACCGATACCGTTCTGCATATCGGCTGTGGCGCAATCCCCTACTCATTAATCATCATCTCAAAAGAGACCCATGCGCACGTCACCGGCATAGACAACCAACCACGAAGCGTTGCCAAAGCAAAACAGTTCGTCGCTTCTCACCAGAACATCCATGTCGAACAGGCATCAGGGGAGACCTATGATGTCTCCGCCTTTGATGTCATCCTGATTTCCTATGGCATCGGTAATATCGAGGCAGTGTTAAAAAACGCTCTAGGAAAGCTGAAGAACAACGGAAAAATCATCCTGCGAAAACCCATCACCGAGACAACCGAGTACATCAACACCGTCCTTCACACATATTCCAAAAAGAAACGGAAATTGTTGTTAACCCAAGAATCCTATTTACTCATGAAACAGTAATCTGCCTGCTACGGTTCCTTCCGCACCTCAGATTCCTTCGGTATCTGTGACAAGTCAATACGGCTCAAACGACAGGAAATTCTTGGTTTCGGAGCAAGTTGAACCGCCGTGACAAGTTGCTTTCGAAGAGCATGGAAATCAAGCTCAACCGAAAGACCAACACCCTTCGGAGGCTTCAAAAACTCAACACAGACCGCGTTATGGCCAAGCGCGGGTGCCTGACGTAACGGCACGATTTTACAGTCACCCGCCAGCGGAATCGTCCGGTCTTTGTCGGTGAAGGTCCCCTCCATACGACCGGGAAGCTCGCTTAAAATAAACGCCTTATAGAACCTGCTTTTCCGATACGGGTCGATATACTCATAGGTTTCCGTCGTGGACCAGAACCGGAAATGGACTGTTTTATCCTCCAACCGCCCTGTTAGCTCAAAATCAGAAGGATAATACACATCGTACTCTTTCACATACAGGACTTTGTTATATTTGAACCACACATCACAGAACTCCCAATACCGTTTTCCATCCGCGGTCACATACAACGCCCCAATCGAAGGACCTTCAGAGACCCAGAACAAGGAGTTACCAAAAAACAAGCTCCAATCGTTGTTACAGATTCCCCAGACCCAGTCGTACCCAAACGGGTTGTTCTCTGAGGTGACACTGATCCGTTGGGGGATCTTGAGTCGATGATGAGACAGCCACCATCGCGCCAGACGGCCATAGGTCGCAAGGGTCCGATGCACCCGTGAGAGCGTCTGCAACGGGTTCTGATACGACCAGTCCCCATACGCGTGCTCCAGATACCCTTTTCCCTCGAGGGAACAGGAGTCGTTCCCTAGATGTAAGGTACCCGTGATATCACAGTTAGGAAGAAACCCGTACCGGTAGAAATTTAGACCCATCGGCAGATTTCCTTGTGTCGCTTCCTGAGCAATCCACCGGGGGAGCGAACGAGCAACGTACTTTGCATCAAGGCAGAGACCCTGCGATGGGTCCTCCACATGCAGATGATACTCGGGGTATAACCCCTGCAGCCATGAGGTTTCATAGCGAAGATCAAGTCTGTTTTTCACATGAGCCAGTTTTGTAATTGCATCATTGATGTCTTTATGCGCCACCCATTTCCTTGAGGTGATATCAAAGAGCACGTACTGGAAAAAACACGAAGGGGTCTCTTGTTCGTAGGCAAAGGAGGTCATGAGATTCCATCGCCGATGGTCCTCTCGTGTCCGGAACAGCAGTTCACAGGTCCACCATTCCCTCATCACCGGGGCATGGTCTCCTTCTTCTTCTGGAGTCCAGGGGTTGGTCGAATCATCTGTTGTCATATCACTACCCTATCGTTAATACTATTGCGAATGTACCTCAGAGAAATCCCTGAGGCAATTATAATCTTTGTTACAGAAGCGGGTCTTAAAGGTTTAAATGCGGTAGTTCAATTCCTACAAAGAACAGATGAATTTGTAAGGAATCATCCTCACTTACCTGCGGGACCTATGCGAAAAAAATTGTTTGCCCATCTGGAAACCATGCGACCGTACACGCTTCTCTGGTGTGGCCTGGTCAGTCTTGTGGGTGCCTCCCTCCGATATGGCGACCTCCCACCGATGCGCATAGCAGTAATTGTGTTCTTCATCCCAATTCTTGGTTGGGTTGCTGGTCTGTACCTCGCGGACTACTATGACAAAACCTTAGATGCGATCCAAAAACCCCATCGTCCCATCCCCTCAGGAAGGATTTCCCCTCGTGAGGCATTGAGTGTTGGTGCTATCTATGCGATACTCGGATTGATGCTTTCCTTTTTCCTTCCTCTCACCAATATCGTTCTCATCGTTATCGCTGGTGTACTTGTCTTCTGTTATGCCAAATACACAAAAGCAAAAGGGCTGCTAGGGAATTTCAACCGAGGCGCGATGACCCTGGTCACCTACCTGTTCGGAGTCGTTGCCATTGAAACAACAACCACACCCCCTGTCTCACTCTGGTTGCTCTCCCTGGTGTTCTTCTTCCATGACACCAACAGCAACATCATCGGAGCGATCAGGGATGTCCATGGGGATCGGACCGCGGGGTACGAGACGACCCCGGTCAGATACGGGATCCGACACACCCTTCTCATCTCGGCAACCTTCAGCATCGTGTACCTCCTCCTCACCACAGGGATCATCTCCGCGTTTCCCCTGCTGGTCTATCCATCATTTTTCCTCATGTTCTTTTCGATAGGGATCCTCGTTCTTTGCATGATGTATCTGATCTTGTTCACCTCGATGAAGACCCTCACCCAGAAACAATCCTTGTACGCCCATGAGCTTTTCGTCGCAGAACGCATCATCTTCTCCTCTGCATTTCTCGTCGGAATCGCCTCTTCCCATTCGCTTTCCGTCTCCATCTGTCTCATCTGTTTGGTTGTCACCCTCCTCTCCCAGCATCTGCTACGGGAGCGATACGAACTCATCTAGAGAGTATGCGCTGCTTAGTCACCGGAGCCTCTGGCTTCATAGGATCTGCATTGGTCACACGACTCATCCGGAGCGGTCATCGTGTACGAGCGGTTCTTCATACCACCTCGCCGCTTCATCCTGAACCTCAGGTCGAATACGTCATCGCTGATCTCACGAGTCCTCCATCACTGCCACCACTGATTTCTGATATTGATGTTGTCTTCCACTGTGCAGCACGGGTACAGGATTACGGGTCAAAAAAAGAAATCATGAACGTCAATCTGAAGGGAACACAGCATCTCGTTGAAGCGTGTAAAAACAGGATTCACCAGTTCGTTTTTTTAAGTCATCTTCACAGCACGTCATCAACATACATCGGTGCGTACAGCTCCTCAAAAGGTCTCGCAGAACAGTACCTCTTACAACAACATCAGGACAACCAGTTCCCGGTCGTTATCATCAGACCAGGGAGCGTCTTTGGACCAGGTGCAACCACCTGGTGTCTTCGTCCGCTCCAGGCGATTCAACATGGTCGTATCGCACTTATCGATCATGGGCGCGGCATCTTTCTTCATACCTACATCGAAAACCTTCTTGATGGTCTCCTATCTGTTCTCCAAGCATCACCTCTCGCAGGGGAGGTCATAGAGATCACCGATGGGGATAACACCACGACCTGGAAAACCTACCTCAACGACCTTGCTGCTCTTGCGAGAAAACCACCGATCACACGGAATCTTTCCAAAACCACTGCCTCCCTTCTAAGTCATTTGATGATGATCCGATACCACCTCCTGCAGAAGTCTCCCCTGCTCACCCCAACCGCAGTGCATCTCTTCACGAATCATCGGACTGTTTCGTTGGAAAAAGCGCACCGGCTTCTTGGGTATTCTCCAGCGGTTGATTATGCCAAGGCAATGAAACACATCGCATCCTGGTTAAAAACAGAAAAGTACATCTAAGCGAGAAATCCTATGATGGGAGAGAACCCTTTTTTGTTGTGTTTCTTTAGAATTGAAAATCTCGTTTGTAATACCGGCGGAACGTATAATTTGTCCCCGCGGGCAAGATGGCAGGCAGATTCCGAACAATAGAAAAGGTGCGAACAGCACGTTTGAGGACGTTCGGGACACTATAATATTGTTTGGCTACTTTTCGGCTGCCTT
Source organism: Thermoplasmatota archaeon (assembly GCA_041650455.1). Lineage (GTDB taxonomy): Archaea > Thermoplasmatota > E2 > DHVEG-1 > DHVEG-1 > SM1-50. Next base: position 8,895 of record JBAZLE010000036.1, read on the forward strand.
CAAAGAGCTCTTTTTCTGTCATCTGTTTCGGTTTGAACACCACATCGACCTGGTTGTACCGTGTCCAATCTCTGCTAATGATTCGACCCTCTTTCTCCAAGCGATCGTACAACGGCGTCCCCGGGAACGGAGTCAGAATATTGATTTCGACAACATCTAACTCCCATTCGTACATCTTCTCCAGGGTCAAATCAAAGATATCGGGCGTGTCCTGGTCGAAACCAAAGATGATCCCTCCCTGAACCGCCATCCCATGGTTATGCAATCGTTTAATGGTTTTCTTGAAGTCCTCAACCTTGTTGACTGTTTTTTTGATCCCGTTTAATGATGCCTGGCTGACGGATTCAAACCCAACGAACCATTCGACACACCCGGATTTTTTTGCCAGGTTCAGGAACTCATCATCGATTTTCCCCAGCACATTCGAATTCCCATTCGACACCCATCCTTTATGCACCTTCTGTCTAATAAGCTCCTTGAACAGCTCCCGTGAATACGCAGGGTTCACAGTCAGACTTGGGTCGTGGATGACAAAGATCCGGTTGGGCATCTGCTTGATTTCCTCAACGACGTTTTTCACAGGACGTTGTTTCACTGCATGCTTGCAGAAACTCGCAATCGCACAAAACTCACATTGATTGGGACATCCCCGTGTTGATTGCACTGCTCCAATCATCGGGTTCTGTCTGATGAGGTCACGTCTGATGGGGGGGATCGCAGCCATGTCAAAATCCGGGTTTGGTCCATAAAATTGTTTCAGCCTCCCTCTCTCGGCATCATGCAGGACCTCTGGCCAAGTCAGTTCCGCTTCCCCAAGGACAACGCTATCGGCATGCTGGATGGCTTCTTGTGGCATCGCTGTCGGATGATACCCACCCAGCACCACTTTTTTTCCTCGTCTACGAAACTCGTCAGCGATCTCGTAGACCCGTGGTGCCGTCATCGTATAGCTCGTAATCCCGACGAGGTCCGCTGGTTCGTCAAAGTCGATATTCTCATAGTTCTCATTGACGATGTTCACGGTATGTTGCCGTGGTGTGATTCCCGCTAGATGCGGTAGGGTGATAATCGGGTACCCGAACAGAATCGAACTCCATGATCCTTTATCTGAGTACGTGGTCGCTCCATGTTCTATCCGGGGGAAAATAAGCAGGATTTTCATAGGTCACCTTGGTATGAGATATCTGTGTATTTAACACTTTTGAAACCGTGGCAGATCAAAGGAAACAGACGTAAGGGCATTTTCGATCACTGGAGACTTCTTGGTCCCTTGCCTTTGTATATCGCTTCACTAAAATGAATCTGACGCATGCGGGGCTGTGATGCGACCTCTTCGAAGTAATGAGCGGAGAGACCGGCGATTCTTCCATAGATGAAGAAGGCTTTTGCCATCGCAGGGTCCAACCCCATATCGGCGACGATCGCCCCGATGACGCCGTCGACGTTGATCGGCAGACTCATCCCTCTCACCTGTTCAAATATGGTACTTACTTTTTTGGAGAGTTGCACATGCTCACCGGCGATCCCTGTTTGAGACGAAAACTTCCAAAGGACGTCGCGTCGCGGGTCCTTGGTATGGAGACGATGTCCAAGACCTTCGATGCGTTTTCCCTCTTCGATGTATTTTCTCATTATCTCTCTCGTCGCTTGGGTCACATCGATGTGTTCCTTTTTTGCTTTCATGATGCACTCGGTGAAGAGCTGTGCCGCTTTCGCCCCTGCACCCCCATGTACATCGGTAATCGCCCCGACCCCCTCGGCAACCGCGACCTCATAGGGCGCTCTGGTAGAGGCTGCAATGAGGGTTGCCTGGGCTGATGGGGGGGTCACCCCATGGTCGACACAGGCGACGATCATCGCTTCGATTAAACGAGCATGTGATTCGTTCACCTTCGTATTGCCGGTCGCCGCGCGGTAGATCACAAAGGAGAATGGTTCGTTTCCGGAAAGGTTTTTCAGTGCTTTTCCCGTGCCAAAGATGCTGCTCAGGTAGCGAGCGGTTCTGCCAATCCCAAAGATGGTTTTTTTCACCGCCCCGTTAGTCCCGTCCTCCGGGTATTGTGCGAGCTCGTCGTCTAGTACAAAATACTTCACCAATGTTTTTGAGATATCCTCGTTTTTCGCACGCCGCACCGTTGGAGCAGCTTTTCGGGCTGCTTCAAAAGCTATCCTGCGCATCTCTTCAGCTGTTTTTTTGTCAGGGAATTCACCTTTTACGAGCAGGTAGGCCGTCTCAAGGAACCCTTTTTTCTCCACGATGTCTTGTAACGGATAACCCGAGATCAACAGATTGTTTGGCATCACTTTCGTAACGAGGGTTCCCCACCCCTGTTTTTTGGTAGGGGCATCCCAGATGGTCTTCATTTTTTTGTAATAATTCTCTACGTTGAAGTAGATTTTTTTCTGTAACCTTTTTTGTACTTCGGTTATCAAATCATATTGACTGTTTACCACCGGAACACCGACGCGCTCCAATGCTTGTTTTTTTGATTGGAACGTCCCATAGACCTGTCCGGGGGAGACGATGGCTCCCGCATGGCCCATGGTTTTGCCTTCTGGAGCATGTGCCCCAGAGAGTAGGGCGACAAGGGGTTTCGGATAGTTCTTCGGGTTGTTTTTTATATCATCAGCGAGCAGTTCTTCTTGGCATCCGCCGATTTCACCGGCCAGAACGACCAGGTCTGTGTTTTTGTAGGACATCGCAAGAGGGACGAGGTCGCGGAAGGTCGAACCAATCGCACCATCTCCCCCAACGCCAAGAACCGCGTTTTGTGCGATACCCACGCTCGCTAACGCGTCGGAGAGATGATACAAGATAGCTCCACTCCGGGAGATGATAGTGACTCCTTTCGGACCGAACGCGTCCGTGGATGCTTCCTCAGGGTAGAACACATCAGGGAGCATCCCGACTTTGATTCCTTCTGGGGGGAAGATAACACCCGGGGTGTTTCCACCGATGAGTACCGTATGATGTTTGCGTGCGGCAACGAGAATATCACGAACATCTTTCAACGGGATCCCTTCACTGATGAGAATGACCATCGGGATGCCTGCTTCGATTGCTTCGATCGTCGCATCCTTTGCTGTTGAATAATGTCGCCAGACACTTGCGACCGCGATATGGGGATGTTCCTTCAGACATTCTGCTATCGTATCATAGACCGGGATCGTCTCAAGCAAGCGTGTCCCACCGCGACCGGGTGCGATCCCAGCCGTTATCGTGGTCCCATACTGCTGCATCAGCTCCGCATGTCGTGTCCCTTGACCGCCCAGGCCGATGACGACGGTCTCTATGACCCCGGATTGTTTTATTTTTTTTGCGAGATCCGGTCGTTTTTTCTCAATGATGTAGTACAGCATCCCTTGGTCTGGTGGCACGATCCTCATGGTTTCCACCCCTTTGTTTCAAAGGCGTTTTGTATTCCTTCTCGGATCACATCAGCCATGATCCGCTGGTTTCCCACATATATGGTAACATGCTGTAACGCCTCGGGGCTCTCTGCTTTTGCTTTTTCCAGGAATGCTCGAGCACTGGGGAGATCGGTTCCTACCATCCGTCCAAAGATGGGTACCATCCGTTTCCCGTTTTCGTAGCGTTCCGTGACCGCTTGCACCATCCCTCGGATGAAAATATCACAGCTTGAGATACCACCGAACCGTGAGGTGACGATGAGATCCACCACTGGATAATCCATGAGGAGATGGAACATCTCTGCCACCCGGTGTTGCGAAGGACCACCCCCGCTGTCCATGAAGTTCACGGGAACGACTCGATCATGGAAGTAGCGTTTTCCGATCGTAGAAACCTCATCAATGGAAAAGATCCCGTACCCTGCCCCTCCGGGAATAAGACCGATGTATAATTTCTTCTGGTCTTTTTTTACCCTCTGTGGTAACAAGTCGATGTACGGGAACCCAGCAGATTGCGCTCGGAGTTCGTTCTGCGTACGTTCTGCGACATCATGGCGTTTTTCCGTGATACCAAGCAGTTCTAAGAGCTCGACTTGTCTGAAGAGCGCGTTGTCGTCCAGCACGAGTTTTGCATCCGCTGCGACCACACCGGTGGGGGTGATGATCAACGGGTTGATTTCACAGAGTCGTGCATCGAATCGTTGGTAGATTGCATATAACTGAGAAATGATGGTCGTAAGGGGTTGTATCGTCTCTTTTTTTCCGTGTAACGATCTGTTGAGAGATGAGGCAAGCTGCTGTGCGACTGTTTTTGAGAGTTCCTTGCTGTTGTCCGTGATTTCTTTTTTCAGGATTGCCTTTGGGTTTTGTTGTGCGACCTGTTCGATGTCAACGCCCCCGGAGGCACTGATGATGACGACATTGTTGAACGTCGCGGGGTCCATGGTGATGCCAATGTAACATGCCCCGGTTTCTTCTACCGCCTCTTCAAGGAGGACGCATTCCACGGGAAAACCTTTGATTCGGAGGGTGAATAACTCTGTAGCGATTTTTTTTGCTTCCTGCTTGTTTTTTGCTTTTTTAATCCCACCTGCTTTTCCTCGCCCACCGACCAGGACCATGGATTTTACCATGACCGGAAACCGTAGTGTGAGGGCATCAAGTTCTTTCGGAGAATGGATTACCCCGTATTGTTTGGGGATGGGGATGCCCATGGTATCAAACACTTTCTTTGCTTCGTGTTCATACAGTTTCATTTGATCGGTACTCCGTTCTTCTGTAACGTCTTTTTTATCTCAAAATCAATGAAATCACAATGATGAACGATGATGGCCTCGGGCGTACGGTTCATCGTGTCCCCCTCATGGCTGTGTGCTGCGATGATATGGACGACTTCGTCGGGCAGACCGCATGTCTTCGCAAGATGCGCTCCAGCCGCGGGGTGACGGGTTTTTTCCCCAAAAGCGCTTTTTTGGATTTTCCCGTCTTTCATCTCATATTCAAGGAGTTTTCCGACATCGTGAAGGAGGGCTCCTGCGATGAGATAGTCTGTGTTGATGGCTTCCTGGCGGGTGTTGCCGACAGTGTGGGCTAGGGCAGTGATTCGTTTGGTATGGTCCACAAGCAGCCCGGAGTTCTGGAAGAGAAGGGTGAACGGGATCTCCTGAAGGCTGTTCCAGTTCCCTTGGTCAGCAGCGGTTTTCCATACGTTTATCACCTTGTTTCTCAGGGTTTTCTCTTGTATCCAAGCGAGTTCGGTAAAATACACTTCGATATCACGTTTCTCTATCATAGAAAGCCTCCGAGGATAGTTGTGGTGGTAATTGTAAGGTATTATAATAATTTGCGCGTGGAGAAAACGGGTAATGATTGTAAAGAAAACTATTAATATTCTCCCGTCCGACCTAGGGTATAACGATATCGTTTGGTGGAGAATGAAATTCAAAAAGATTGATACGATCATCATCGTCGTACTCATTGTCTCTACGACACTTTTTTTGGTCAAGGCAGATTATATCAGCACGATTCTCCCCTATGTTCATACTTCACCCCCTGGGAAGAATAACACCACGGTCACTCCTCTGCCGCCAGAACAGACTCTGACTCCACCAACCTCTCTTGTTCCCGCGTATCGCCGTGATGTCTCCCCTACTGACGAAGGAGTTCATTTCAACGAGCTCCGCATCTCCCGGGAATGGTGGTATTTTACTGCAGTGTTTACTGACCCGTCGAGTCAGTTGCAGGATTGGGCTGTTGCGGTGAGCTTCAACCATATGGCCCGTGGTGATCTTCTTGGGACGAATAAACCTGATCTGCTGGTCGTCAGCATCCTGGGGAATAACAGTGAAACCTATGGTGGCATGGTGAATAAGGAGCATCACCTTGGGATTCTCAAACAGGGCACCTTGATTGCGGGGACTCCTGGCGTGAAGGTTG
>JBAZLE010000037.1:0-14494 GCA_041650455.1 Thermoplasmatota archaeon
TCCTGCGTCCGCGCATGCCCGGAAAAAGCATTGGAGCTGGTTGAAGTGAACATCGCTGATGTAAAACAAGTTGTGTATCATAAACAAGGAGCGTAACATGGTCGAAGGTCAGATAGCGGTTGAACAATATACGACAGGGAACACGGAGCACACCTGGGATTTTAAGAAGATCAAAGCTGCCCATCAGGTCCTCCAAACCCAATCCTATAAAAAAGGACAAGTCATCCGGGGATACGCGAACCGGACGCTGTCTGTAAATCTCAGCAACGGCAAGATCACAGAAAAACCAGTCACAGACGAGATGAAACAGCTGTTCACCGGTGGTCGTGGATTTGGTCTGAAGCTTCTGTGGGATTCCATCCAACCGACCACTCGCTGGGATAGCCCGGAGAATGCATTAGTCATCACGACGGGCCCCCTGTGTGGTACGACACAGTACGCAGGATCCGGCAAATCCCTCTGCCTCAGCGTCTCCCCCTCCACGAACATTTTATGTGATTGTAACGTGGGTGGGTTCTTCGGACCGTACCTGAAGTTCGCTGGGTTCGATGCGCTTGAAATCCAAGGGAAAGCGAACCAAGATGTCCTTGTCGTCATCGATGGGGAAAAAGGAACCGTTTCAGTTGAGACCGCCCCGCTGGAAGAAACCAATACGCATCTGCTTTCTGAGCAGCTCACCAGGATGTATGCCTCGGAAGACACCGATAAATCCAGACAGAAAGTCTCCGTCGTTTCCTCAGGGCATGCCGCGGAGCACAGCTACTGGGGGTGCCTGAACTTCTCGTTTTATGATCTCCGCCGGAAAGTCCCGCGGATCAAACAAGCGGGTCGTGGTGGTCTTGGGACGGTACTGCGGGACAAGAGAATCAAAGCAATCGTTGTAAAAGTAGAACGGTTCGATGGCGTCTCCAATCACCCTGCCGACCCGGACGCTTTAGCAAAGGTCGGAACCAAGCTGCATAAAGAGATCCGTGACCTGGACCGGTATCAGTGTAACATGCGTGCGGTCGGCACCGGTCATCTGGTGGAAATCATGGACGCCTATGACCTGCTCCCCACGGAGAATTACCGTTTCGGCAGTTTCCCGAAAGCATCAAAGATCTATTCACCGAAGTTCTACGAATTGTTCACAAAAATCATCCCGGACGGATGTTGGCATGGGTGCACCTTAGCCTGTGCGAAAACCGTTGATGGCTACACGGTGATGACCGGACCGTACAAGGGCGAAAAAGTCACGGTCGATGGCCCGGAATATGAGACCATCGGGGCGTGCTCCAACATGAGCATCTGGGATCCCCTTTGGGTGCTTGAGTTCAACTTCTACTGTGACACCTACGGAATCGACACCATCTCCACGGGAACAGCTATCGCGTTCTACATGGAGATGTATGAGTATGGGATTTTGAACAAGGAACGCTGCGACGGCCTGGAACTGTGCTTCGGCAACGCAGACGCTGCCTTAGAGCTGATTCATCGAATCGCGAAGGGGGACGATGGGGAGTTCGTCAGGGTGGCTTCAAAGGGAGCCCGACGGGTAAAGGACTGGATCCATCAGCAGGGCTGGGGCGACAGACAGCTCGTCGAAGACACCGGCATGGAAAGCAAAGGCTTAGAGTTCTCCGAATACGTCACCAAGGAATCCTTAGCAATGCAGGGTGGCTACGGGTTGACGTTGAAAGGACCGCAACACGATGAGGCATGGCTGATCTTCATGGATATGGTCAACAACGCGATCCCCACGTTTGAGATGAAAGCAGAGGCGCTGCATTATTTCCCGATGTGGCGGACCTGGTTTGGCCTGAACGGGTTGTGTAAACTACCCTGGAATGATATTGAACCAGCGGATAACGCCCAGACCGCAGAGCCGTCAAAGGTCCCGGAGCATGTGCAGAACTATGTCGAGTACCAGAACGCGATGACCGGCTGGAACGTCACCAAGGAAGACCTGATTTTACAAAGCGAACGATGCTATAACTGGCAACGGGCAATGAACGTCTGGATGGGACGAGGACAGCGGAAGGACGATTGGATCCCCTTCCGAGCGATGGGACCGGTCACTGAAATGGAGTACCTGTCGCGCAAAGAACGGTACGATTCGCAGCTGACTGAAAAACTCGGATTTTCTCAGAAAAAAGTTGAAGCGATGACGGTCGAAGAAAAACTCAACGCCTTATACGAGTTCCGCCGGGAGCAATACGAAAAACTCACGGATGCGGTCTACTACCGCCGAGGGTGGACCCCCAATGGAGTTCCCACCCCGCAGAAGATGAAACAACTTGGATTTACCGATAAAAAGATGTTGAAGATGCTCCAGGAGAAGATTGCCGCGGATGAGAAAAAAGGTCTGAATGTCTGGGGCGGAACATACCGGAAGGGTGAGCATCCTCCCAGTGTCAAAACGCATTACTGGGAGGCATGGTGATCAATGGCGCAAAAAAAAGCAGTCACCACCAAGGAACATAAGGAAGCAGTGAGTACAGAGGCGTCGGTGAAATCCTTGCCGGTGGCTGATCCTGCTGCGCTAGGTTTGATTGGTCTTGCTGTTGCTGCCCTGATATTAGGAGCAGTCGACCTGCAACTGGTCTCCGGTGTTCCTTCAAAATCGTTGATGATCCCCTGGATTTTGTTCTTTGGTGCGACCGCGCAGTTGATCGCAGGAGCGTTGGAGTTCAAACGCAACAACGTCTTTGGAGCAACGGTGTTTTCAGTTTATGCCATGACGATGTATTCGATCGCGCTGACGGTAACCATCACTACCTCAACAGTGCTGAATCCTGGGACCCTTTCACATTACGCGATTGGATTAGTAGGTATCCTTATTTTCAGTCTGATTGCGACTGCCGCGTCGTTGATGACCAATAAAGTGCTCTTTGCGATTTTGATTGCTGTGGATCTTGCGGTTGCTCTGCTGATTCCTCATTACCTGTTTGAGATGTCTGCACAGCCCGCAGGCGTGTTCCTCATCCTTACCTCCGTGTTGTCGTTTTATGCCGCAGCCGCTATTCTGATTAATACGATGGCTGGACGAGTTGTGCTGCCGGTTGGCAAACCAATCTGGGTACCAAAAAAACCCACACAGAATTTCTGAGAAGAACGAAGCTGTTTTGCTGATGAATCAAAGAACAATTTCTTCATCTTTAAATGTACAATAAATAGTATTTTTATTTCTTCCAAAACATTTAAATGAATCGATGCGATATGAACATGTACCTTGTTAAAATCTGGAGATGAATGAAACCATGAGACCAACGAAACTGAGGAATTTATGGGTCATAATTCTAATCGTATGCAGTGTCTCTTTCACCGCTACCTGTTCCCTCGTGCCGCCTGATGGAACAATCATCGATGAGGGAGAAGACCGCTGTTCCAATGACTATCTGCTGAAGAAAGCGTTTCTGTTCGGTCGAGTGCAACATCTGACTGTCGAAGGTGAGTTCACGACCATTGAACCAGTGAATATTCGGATCGTTTTCTTCCAACCTTTTCAAGGGTTCCACTACACCACCGGTGAGCCAATCACTTTCCACAATCAACATCAGGGAATCATCCTAGCAGATTCTTTTTTGCTTGGAAGTTTTTCGGTTGTACTGCCCATCAATGCCAACAGCCTTGCGGTGATGAACACTACGTTAGGTACGATTATCATCGAACTGTATGAGGATAAAACCCCGATGACCGCTGAGAATTTCATTAAGCTTGCGAACGATGGGTTCTACAATGGCCTGGTCTTTCATCGGGTGATTCAGGATTTTGTGATACAGGGTGGTGGGTACTATCCGAACGGGACTGAAAAAATCAGCCCGTACGGTCCGATCGATCTTGAGATACACCCCCAGGTGCATCATCTCGATGGGACGATTGGTATGGCGCGGACCAGTGACCCGAATAGCGCGACCAGTCAGTTTTTTATCGATGACGGGGCGCAGCGATTCCTGGAGCCAGGGGGCGTGGATCCTGCGGGGTATGCGGCGTTCGGTAGGGTAGTCAAAGGCATCGAGGTGGTCCGTGAGATTGCTCGGGTGGAGACCATGACCAAATTCGGGGTGATGGAGGATTGGCCGGTCGATGACATCATCATTGAGACGGTCACCATTGTCGCCTCGTAACTGCGATCGTTGAAAGAGCATCAACGGAACACCCAAGGGTATTCGCATCCTGCTTCTCCGAGCTTCATCCCTGTTTGGATCTTCTGAATCTGCATAAGCACCTACCCACCTGTCTTTATAAATCGCATCACTCATGTGTTGGTTGAGGCAAAGAAGATATGGTCACGTTTGTGGAAATATCGGAAAAAGGGGAGCTGTTACAGATCTGGGATGAAATGAAACCGGAAGAGGAACAATAGTTCTAAGGGAACGATAAAAAAGTAGCACATCTCATGGTGGTGAGTCGTATAGATTTTGATCCGAGTATGATTCTAGACTATCTCCTCCCAGATTCATTAGGTGACTTGGGAGCAATCCTGTTTTGGGTATTGACTATCTTATTGGTAATCCTGGTGGTTGTTGATCTCCGATTGTTCCTCAAGAACCGAAAGACACCCAAGACAAGTGAGCCACTGCATCAGGAACCGCCCCAAAGAAACGACAACGAGCTGCCCGCCGAGGGACGCGAGCAGGTGTATGCTGATGTGCGAATGAAAGTGGATTACTTACTTGAGACGCACAAAGTATAGTTTTTTTTCGATTGTTTCGAACATGCGTCAGAATATTTTTTTTCCATAAGGTTACAGAAGAGGATATCGTAGGAGTAAGAAAAAAATACACAGAACTCTTGTGTGCTGTTTTTTGGTTCTCCTCCTATACGCAGAAGCAGATTCAGAACAGTTAAGAGGAAACTGAAGATGGGACGGAATCCTGCATAAGCATCTGCCTAGTATGTTTTATTAATCATCAGGTGCTTGCATTATGCAGTGGGATGTAGACGGGATGCATAGCAAGATACTGAGGAGAGATGCATATACTAGCTTCAATGAGGACGTTCTTCGACTCTGTCAACGACCGGCAGGTATCGCCCAGCAGGTCGTCGAGGCGGTCGCGCAGTATAACGAGATGGTGACTCGGTCCAGGCGTTGGGAGAACACCGAGGGAAATGAATTGGTGATTCGAGCGGCGGAAGAGGAAGAAGCCAAGGTTTTTTTGGATGGAATTTTCGATATCGTGCAGCAGAGGGAATAGTCAGAATTCATACCCGAACAACACCCAAGTGCATGCTTCCTGCTTGTGGGATATGTTTTTAAGGAGAACATACTTACAATCCCTACTGGAGGATGTGAAACCATGGATCAACAGCGACTCATGCAGGCTTGTGTCCTCTGCGCGCTTGTCTTGCTTATCGGTGCAGGTATCTGTCTGTTGCTTGGGATTTCTGAGGGCGTGTTTCTTTTCATCCTGGCGTTTCTCGTCGCACTGATTGTCATCATCCTGTGGGTTCTCAACTATTATGGAACCAGTTGGAGAAGGCCAAAGGAATACACATCTAGAGCGGAAACCCCAAAAAAGGACACCTTAGAGGATGTAAAAATAAGGTATGCGAAGGGGGAGATTACCACAGCACAATTTCGACAACTGAAAAAAGAGTTAGAGAAATCATCTCCCTAACGTAAAACCTCGAATCCTCTTTCATTGTTCAGTGAGGAAAAAGGATACTCCAGGGAGTTTTTCCGTCTATCGTATCATATGATGTTTCAGGCGGTAACCAGCATGCTGCTCAGGCTTTTTTCATCGCTGGTTGGTTTTCTATCTCGTTAGAGTTAAATAGTCAATTTTATTTTCCTACCCTTATGGAACCAATCATTAGGAAACCATCACGACGCGAAAAAGAAGAAGCTGCATTGTGGCCGATCTGGGAGAAAGAACAATCAGAATTCCCCTGGGAATACGATACCAAGGAGACGTTCCTTATCATAGAGGGAGATGTCACGGTAACAAACGAGGAGGGAAAGGCGTTTCATTTCAAAGCAGGAGATTATGTAGTCTTCCCTGAAGGGATGAAATGTCATTGGAAGATACAGAAGGATGTGAGAAAGCACTATAAAATGGGATAAACACCTTAATTTTTGTATTCGTTTTTTTTTTTCTTTTTTTGGTTCATTGGGATCCATTTTATCTGTTTTTTTAGGATTGTTCGCGCATCCCTCTTGTTTTCAAGGCATTAGTAAAGAAAACTATAAGAGAGCATAAGGTATCATGAACCGTAACGGAGGTAATGAAATGTCTGTGATTAAAATAGTAGAAGTGATAGGAAGCTCGCCGAAGAGCTGGGAAGATGCTGCGAAAAACGCAGTGGCTGAGACAGCAGAGACGGTACGGGACATCAAATCCATTGATGCGAAACATTTCACTGCAAAGGTGGAAAAGGATAAGATTGTGGAATATCGTGCTGTCGTACGAATCGCCTTTGGCGTGGAACGATAAATCTGAATGAATAGGAAAACAAAGGGTCGTTCGGAATCAACAGATGAACCGATCGTCGATCAAGTTCACCCTTTGATGACGGGGCACACTCTGGTTTTCATCGTCTCCTAAAAAGCAGGTCGAGGTCGTTGTACTTTTTTTTTTCTTCTGCACCATTGGAGAGGAACAAAAGAGAGTGTAGTTCTTCACCGGTTTTATGTCGAAGAGAAAATAAAAAGATAGAAAAGAAAAAAAAGAGGAGAGGAAGATGGAATTTTATTGGTTCTTCCGTTTGATAATGATACCAATCATCACGACTAGTATCGCAATAACCGCTCCAATGACACCTAAGATAGGCAAGGGAACCGGAGTGCTTGCCGCTGAAGTTGCTTCAGGACCAGGACTAATCAACATGTCACCCGTATAATTTTCGTAATCCGGAAGCTCGCTGGTAATATTTTCCTCAGTCTCTCCTGTCGCGATAAGGAGTGGCTCAACAGTGCCTTCTGTGTCATCGATAGTATCTATCACCCCAGTATCATCGGGAGCTTGACTTTCCCGAACAATCGGGTCTTCTGCCGAGACGGATGCTGCCGTCATCATTATGAGCATTAGCCCAAGTGCGCTTATCATTGGTTTCCAACTTTTTTTTGTCTTCATTAACTTTCACCTTAGAACAGGCATTGTCGGTGATTCTTTATATACTGTATGAATTTGTTAGGAAAAAACCAAATAATGTCCGGTAATTTTTTCGTTATTTCCAATTTTTTATATCATAGTCAATCTGTATCTTGTTGTTCGCATTCTTTTTGTCATTGTCTCAGAAAAAAGATATAAATATTTTTTCATTATAAGGAGAAAAATTCAGGAAAAAAGGGAAAAGCATGCTTTATCCTTTGGTCGAAATCTCCTTTTTCAATCGTCGTTTCTCCAACACTCATGAGGTTTTTCTACATAAATATCATTCAAAGAATTTTCTTTTAATATCTAATTTTTTTATAACATATTTCTCATTCATACAAAAAATTTAAAATGATAACAATAAGCATCATAAGAAGAGTACACCTATCACTATCCCGATTTCTCATGGTTATCTATGCATTAGTCAAAAGCAAACAAAAAGAATTGCATACAGAGCAAGATGAATTCAAGGACACCACTAATACGAGCATCCAAGTCACTGTTCTTGTTTCCTATTTTTATCCCTCCTTGTTTTTTTCATTTTTTATCGAGTGGTATTTCTATAATCCTGGCTCTGAGACTTCCCTCATCCAATAGAAATATATACCGCATAAAAGATTAATATCAAGGACTGCGATGAAACCTCACAAGAAATCCCCAGTGCTTATTTTTTTGATTCTCCTTCCATTGTTTGGAACGAACTTGACCCCAGCGTCTTTATCCATAAGTGTTTCATTGATGGTTGAACAAGAGGTCGGGACAATCGATGGGCAGATCTTATTTTCTCCCTACTACACTACCACCACGTATTTAATTAACAGCAGTGGTGCAGTGAACCATACTTGGTCAAGTGCATACAAACCGTTTACTTCCGCATATTGGTTAGGGAATGGAACGATCCTCCGTCCAATATCCTCTGGCGGTGGTGGAGTTCAAAAAATTTTATGGGATGGAACCATCGCCTGGGACTTCCGCTATAACGTTGCAGGATGTACCTGCCATCATGACATACGGTATTTACCAAACGGAAATGTGGTGATGATCGTATGGGAAACAAAAACACGAGATCAAGCGATCGCTGCAGGACGAAACCCAAGTACTATCGATGGGAACACCTTTACCTCGGATAAAATCATTGAGGTGAAACCAACAGGTCCCACCAGTGGAGAGATCGTCTGGGAGTGGCGCGTCTGGGATCATCTCATCCAAGACTACGATCCTTCCAAAGCAAATTACGGTGTTGTTGGAAACCACCCAGAATTAATTGATATCAATTTTGGTGATACCTTTGTCTATGATTGGCTTCATACGAACTCTATCGATTACCACCCCCAGTTTGATCAACTCCTTATTGACATCCATAATTTCAACGAGGTCTGGGTCATTGACCATAGCACCACAACACAAGAGGCAGCAGGCCATACTGGTGGGAACAGCGGGAAAGGCGGGGATCTCTTGTATCGTTGGGGCAACCCCCAAGCCTATAATGCCGGAACCGCGAATGATCAACAATTGTTCTTCCAACATGACGCGTCTTGGATAAAACCTGGTTATCCAGGGGAAGGGCATATTCTTGTGTTCAACAACGGAAACGATCGTCCAGGCGGGCCATATTCTTCGGTGGATGAATTTGCTCCCCCAGTCAATTCCAACGGGGAGTATTTCCTTGCACCAGGATCCGCTTATGGCCCAGAACACGTAACCTGGAGGTATACCGCGAATCCACCAGGGACCTTCTATTCACAGGTCTTCGGTGGCGCACTACGGCTCAAAGACGGTAATACCCTGATATGCGACGGGGTATCGGGAAGGTTTTTCGAGGTAACCCCTGAGAACACCATCGTGTGGCAATACATCAATCCGTATCCAAACCCCACCTATAACGACGTGTTTAAAATCGACTATCTCCCCCCTGAAGAACCACCACAGACGACAATCCCTGATTTGGATTGCTCAGGAAGCCTTTCTTGGTCGGACGTCAAACCGGGAGCAACCGTACGAGGGAGCTTCCAGGTGCAGAATGTGGGAATGGCTGGTTCGCTATTGAACTGGACCGTGGATCATTCCTCCCCATCCTGGGGAACCTGGACGTTCACCCCCGAATCAGGCGATAATCTCACCCCAGAGCAGGGACCGGTGATCGTGCAGGTATCTGTAGTTGTCCCGAACCAGAAAAACACGCAGTTCCAGGGGTCCCTTCGAATACAGAATGAGAATAATGCATCGGATTATGACACAATCCCGGTAACGTTGAAGACGCCAACCCGCTCGATACTCACTACTGATATTCCCTTGTATCATTTGATGCGGCTGTGGCATTCATTTTTGACCAATTTTTTGGAGGATGGAACAACGGATACTTCCACGTATCTACGGATACTAACAGTGTGTCAACGCTTGACCGTTAAGAGTATATAGCAGAATTGTAATCGCGATGAGACATGGATGATTCCCTGTATCCCAAGAAACAGTTCGAAAGGGATCTAGCGACCGTACGGAACATGAGTGTATCCGATGAATTAAAACGGGAGAAAGGAGAAGCATTAGCATACCTGTATTACAATCAGAACAAGGAATGGATGATCGACCGGTTCGCGATCGCTGACATCAGGGAAAACATCCTCAAAGAGTACTAAGGAGATGTTGTAAAGGGGAGATTTGACATAAAATTGAAGGGACAGAGGATGAGTGACCGATGCAAAGAAATGGTCTTGCGTTTGATTCTCTTTGTCTGTATGCTCATGGTTGGATGGGGCCAAACAATGAGTTTTTTCTTGTAAATCATTGAAAGCAAAGAAGAGGTCTTCAAGTAACGTCAGAGTGTTGGAGAAAAAATGGATGAGTATATATCGTTATGCGAAGCAGAACTTCTTGAATTGAAAAACAACTCGAGGAAACATCTCATCTATGGTGTTTTGTTCCTATTGTTCTTTCCATTGTGTCTTTTTTTCCTGCTGTATAACCTGGTTGGCTCCTTTGTTATCATTATCATAGTTACTCCTGGCCTAGGAGTATGGTTTTTGTATGATGGAATCAAAGGGTATAAGAAATATAGGCAAATGAAAAAGGAATATGAATCCATGAATCATTTTACTTGACACTAGTAATGATATTTATGGCCGTTTTTCTATGTTATTGAACACTTGTTACCCGTTTCTCCAATGGGATATTCTTTTATAGGAGATTAGTATTATAATTGTAATGGGGCAGGAAAGAAAATGAGGAAGAAACCTCTGATTGTGATAAGTATCTGCGCTGTAGTTCTTCTTTTAGTGAGTTCATTGAGTAATGTGGTTGGATGCCAGTCAGTACGATCATCAAGACCTTCAAATCTACCACCTTGGCCAAGTGAAGGAATAGTTGGTGAAAATTATACGTTTTGTATACAAATACCAGAGGATCCTGATCAAGAACAGTTCTGGGTCTTCTGGGATTGGGGTGATGGGACAACCAGTAGCTGGCTTGGCCCATTTAATAGCGGTGAAATCACCTGTGCGTCTCATGCGTGGGTTATGAGCGGACAGTATCTGATACGATTAAAATTAAAAGATAGCGAAGGAAACCAAACAGAATGGATTACATGGATGATCCATATTTATGGAATAACAACGTGTGAAATACGTGCTGCTTCTGTGTATTTCGGGAAATTATGGTTTGACATTAAAAACACTGGGGAGGATGATGCTGTTCGGTTGAACTGGAGCATCGAAATCGAGGTCATCATATCCCCCCCAAGTATGCCTTGGGTGTGGAATGGAACTTTACAACAACTTGGGATTAGCCAATCAGAACGCATATCGACCAACCGCTTTCTGATCTCATTTGGTTTCCGGAGGATAACCATCACAATTACTGCATTTAATATAGAAATTGTGACAAGAATAACCAGGGGATTATTCCTCGGACCAATTATCATTCTCATTCATCCACTAACAACAACGAATCAGACATGACTTAGCAATAATAGATTAATTCCTTAGGAGATAACGGGGAGCAACAACTGAAAGGGAAATTATTGGCGATTGGCATCATCATTCTCCAATTCAAAGGTACTTGTATTATCCCAGCAAATGCACTAAATAGTGAAAAACCACTTCCAACATCAAGAACCCAAAGATTCCTTCAATAAGATTTAATATTCATAAAGAAAAAAAACAGGGGTAGGTTGACCGACCTATCACTCATGTGTATACAACATAGTTCTTTTCTGCCCAGTGGACAACCTACGTTGGTAAGAAATACCAGCTGATTGGTCTCAGTAGGTCATATCTTCTCTCTGAAAATATATTTTTAAATTTTTGCATCAATTGAAAGATGAATGTAGGAGCGCTATGAGTAGTCAGTGACGTTTTTAGATACACGGGAATCAAATCGAAATCTGTGGAATTGTCTTGATTCTCTACGCGTATGTACCCTTCGAATTCCGTTTTTTCTTCAAGTGGGGCAACCACTGATACTTGCACGGTCACTCGTCCATCTTCAGGAGTAAGATGTTCACCAAATTCTGGAGTAAATAACCAGGTTCCCCAACTCAGTGATGATCTGTTGATCACCCAGTTTAACAATGAGTCAGAATCCCCGATGTTCTGTACCTGAAAACTACCATTCTTAGTTTCACCTGGTCGGACGTTAGTCCATGAGAGACTCCCAACGCCAACTAAATCCGGAACCCGTGGTAAAGGTTCCTGAGGTGGAATATATTGGATTTTAAATACCAGATTCATCCAC
Organism: Thermoplasmatota archaeon; assembly: GCA_041650455.1. GTDB lineage: Archaea > Thermoplasmatota > E2 > DHVEG-1 > DHVEG-1 > SM1-50. Next base: position 11,805 of record JBAZLE010000037.1, read on the forward strand.
TGATTCGGATAGGGGTTGACATACTGCCAAATCATTGTATTTTCTGGGGTGACTTCAAAAAATCTCCCTGCGGGTCCGTCGCAGATGAGTGTATTCCCATCTGGAAGGCGTTGAGCACCAGAAATATGGTCTGCGTAGAAACTTGTTGGTGGCGTCGCCGTATAACTCCAGGTTAGATCTTCAGGTCCGTAAGCGGATTCAGGCTCCAGGTAATATTCTCCAGTAGGCTCCAAAGGTGGATCAATCTCATCAACGGACGAATATCCACGCCCGAGACCATTATTAAATATTAAAATATCCCCTTCTCCAGGATACCCTGTTTTAATCCAATTGGCATCATGCTGTCCAAAGAGTTTTTGATCAGCCGCACTTCCAGCTCGATAGAGTTGTGGATTACCCCATCTGTATAGAATATCACCACCTTTCCCACTATTCCCCCCGGTATGACCTGTGGCCTCCGCAGTTGTCGTACTATGATCGATAATCCATATTTCGTTTATATTTCGAAAACAGATTAAAATTTGGTCAAGATGGTCATTATAATCAACAGAGTTGCAATGTAACCAATCATCCCCGGTAGGACCAGAGTTAATATCAAGTAATTCCGGATGATCTTTTACCACACCAAAATTTTGTTTGGAGGGGTCGAAATCCTGGATAAGATGATCCCATGCATGCCACTCCCAGACGACAGTACCACTCGTAGGACCAGTCGGTTCGATTTCTACAAGAAAATCAGATGTTATTGTGTCACTCTGGAGATTCGTTGGATCACGGCCCATAGCTATTGCGTCAGCACGTGTTTTCATCTCAGAAACAATCATCAGGACATGCCCATTGGGTAATGGTTTAAAATCATGATGAGTTGAGTACAGGTTTGGTGAAAAAAATTCGTAATGCCAAATCACGGTTCCGTCGCTTGAATATTTTTCAATCCCCCCATGGGTTGCCCTTTCTCCACTTGTCTGTATGGTTCGAAGAAGAGATCCATCGTTTAACATATGAACTGACCAATATGGCCAATAACTGCTAGACCATGTACGATTTACTTGTCCGGTGTTATCGATTAAATACGTAGTTCTATCATACATAGGGGAAAACAAGATTTGCCCGTCAAATATTTCCGAGCGAGTTTCTTTATGAGTGACAGACTGAGTTGATGATAAGGGAATAAAAAATGTTCCAGATAATAATAGGACAATAAAAAAAATGATAGCCCACTGGCGAGATTGTTGATTCATAGTTCTTCAAATCCCTTTGTATATTATTCTTAACGATGTGATAATAATCTCAATGGTTATATATATGTTTTCTCCAACCTCTTCTCCTAATGTATTATTTTATGTGGGAAAAAATCCTTCGATTAGCGAAAAATGGAATTTTTGTAGTCAAAGCAAAAGATTGACAGGGGATGGAAAGCGACTGAGGCACTCTTTCAGTACAAATGCCATTTGAACCACCACATTTCTGACATCCTGAATGTATATTCGACTTCTTCCCTAATGCATTTCTTGGAACTTTTGTTTGCGGTGCTCTATTATCACCAGCATTCCTGAAGAAAATTATATCAACAATCGCTTTGTTCACTCTTGCTTTATGGTGAACCTAGACTCTTTTTGGTCTTCGAAATATTGTCGTGTTAGCTAAGAAAGGAAACTCAAAGAAAAAGACACAGCTATTGTGTTCTGCGTTGCTGCCCAGAACATTTTACCAAAATATAATGGTGATTTCTCTTAATTATATCCCCCGCTGCAATAAATATAATAAAACTTATATACATGTGTCTTCAATATATATTACTAGAGAATGGGGGCAATAGTCTTTTAATAACACATCTCCTCACCACCTCACTAACGACCCCATTCTCTCACTTTTGCGTTGAAAAAATCCGTCTCACGTAGGAGATATATCCTCTACTTTTTTATAGTTTTTTAAAAATTCAAAAAAAATGTAGCAACACGTCATGACAAAAGTATCAAAGAAAATCAGGAATGGTGGAGCGCTGCTTTTTCTGATTCAATGGTCTGCGCCCGCTGACACAGATACAGATGGATCGTCGTTTGCGTCATACAGACATCATACACCACTTGAGGATCCCGAGGCGCTCGTTCACGACACAACTCAACGGTGAAGGAAATAATCCTTCCAGCGCGATACAACCAATTTTCTGAACTCCCCAGCGTGCCTCCATACAAGGGGATGAGACGATCTTTTTTAACGTACAAGTAATAACCGTTAATCGCACTGATGTTTTCCCCGACCGACCGGAACAGCGGTTCATCCGCCGTCTGTTTGGTGGTATGCATCCAGGGATAGAGGATAAACTCCCCATACGTATGATACGAAATTGAAAGAGAGAGATCATGTGTTTCCACAAAACTTTTCACCGCCTTGGTCTCATTTTCTGAGAAAGGATACGGCCCGCGGTAATTGAAGCTGGAGTCCGGAAGAATGATTGGGAGATAATACCGCACTGGGAACAGATAGGCAAGGAACCATGGATCACCATAGTTCCGGTTGAGATTCACCCCATAGGACGTAATCTCTTGCTCCCATCCAAAGGAACCATGATTCGGGGCGCAGTTCTTCCTGGTTTCCGCCTCGACCCCATCCGGATTCACCATGGGGATCACATAGATTTCCGTGCTGTCCATCGAGGCCCGTACCTCAGGCAGACTGGTATTTGTATA
>JBAZLE010000038.1:0-14401 GCA_041650455.1 Thermoplasmatota archaeon
AGTTGAATGTGCTGTTTCTCAAGGTAAATTTCTCCTCTGTAAATGTACATACGTTTCACCCTTGTTTCTCATGGACCTTGCCATGATATACCAAGGGGATGTCATATGTCCTGTCCTAACACAAAACTTTATGTTACTGCGAGAAACCTACTTTTAAATAGGAAAACGTTATGTGAAGTCTGAGGTGAACAGTGTGACTGTCGAATATTATCAGTGTCAAACCTGTAATAAAAAAACAATTGTATCTGAAAAGAATAAAAAGCCATCCTGCTGCGGGAAACCAATGAAGAAGATAGCGGTCGATATCTGCCTGCAACCAGATCATGCTGAGCATGCTCGGCCGATGGGACAAGACGAGCCCTGTGATGATTTCCGCGGTGGAAGCTAAGGCCAAGAAGGGGTAGTATGGAAAAATGTGTTGTCTGTAGTTGTGAATTTGAAGAAGAAAAAATGAAACATATTCATATCAAAGGAAAACCGAAAAAAATCTGTCCGGAATGCATTGCTGCAATCAAAGGCTTTTCATAGTTATCTGTTTTTATTTATGGAAAGAAACACCGTCCGGCGTCGTGGCCCATCTCCTTCATAAAAAAAGATATGTTGCCAGGTTCCAAGAACAAGGGTTCCGTCGGTGATAAGTACCGTGACCGATGAACCTAGAAGGCTTGCTTTGATGTGGGCGTCGCTATTTCCTTCGGAATGGCGATAGGAAGCGTTTTCTGGTATCAATTTTTGTAATGTCGAAAGAATATCTTGTTGAACGCTTGGGTCCGCTCCTTCGTTAATGGTGACACCTGCGGTCGTATGTGGGACGTACACGATGACAAATCCTTCAGAGATTTTTTCCTTTTCAATGACGTGTTGGATCTCATCGGTGATATCAATCATCTGGTGTCTTCTCTCTGATGTGATTTGAAGTTCCTTCATCAAGACAGCCTATTCATTTTTTTCTATTTAAACCGTGATGGTGCGAAAACCTTTTTGTATGAACGCAAGCTACACCTGTTCCAGAGGATTATGAGACTGAGACCTAGTGCGATTCTGTTTGACATGGACGGAGTCCTTGTCGATTCCCTTGATTCCTGGTGGAAAGCATTGAACAACGCGTTACGGAGATTCAACCATCAGGAAATCACCCGAGATGAGTTTCGGAAAACGTATTGGGGTCATGACTTGAAAGCAAATCTTAAACGATTACACTTAAACCCCGACGTCGCCAGATTCTGCAATATCACCTATGGGAATCATCTTGATTTTATCAGGATGTACCCTGATACCCAAAACACCCTGAAATCGCTTGCGCCCTACAGAAAAGCAATAATTACAAATACCCCGGCTGATTGTGCGCGTCAGATTCTCAGAAAATTCAGCATTGAGGAGTGTTTCGAGGTGATTGTCACCAGTGATGATGTCGTCAATGCAAAACCAGACCCGGAGATCGTCTTTACCGCATGTAAGCACCTCAGGGTTCATCCCACCACTGTCGTCTTGATTGGTGATACAGAAAGTGATGTCAAAGCAGGTCGAGCGGCCGGCTGTACGGTTGTTGGTCTGAACATCGCCGCGGATATCACTATTCAGAGATTATCGGAGTTGCCTCCTCTCCTTTCTTAAAACGGATGTGGATTCGATCTTCCATCTTTAAAAACGCAATAATTAAAAAGAAGTAATCGGATGCAAGGGAAGTGAGTAGCATGGAGGAAGAGATTCAACTGATTGAATATAAGAACGTTGATCTTTCAAATTCAATCCTTATTGAGGCGTTTCCCACTGTTGGGTTAGTCAGCTCGATTGCTGGTCATTTCATTGTCGAGCAATTGAACCTAGAGGAGATTGGCACCATCAGCTCCCGGTTTTTCATGCCTGCTGCAGTAATACATAATGGGGCACCTTCTCCGCCCGTGAGAATCTACGCGAGCAAAAAAATCTGTGGATCAGCAGGTGGATGTGATCAACTTGCTGTAGTTATCTCTGAGTTCATGCCGGCAGTTGATATCATCAAACCGGTCGCAAACATGATTCTGTCATGGGCGCAGAAAAAGAAATGCAGTCATATTATTACGCTTGAAGGAACTCATGGTCTTAATCCAAAAAAACCAACAACCTACGGGGTTGCCACGACACAGAAAATGAAGGAGATCCTCAAGAAATATTCCATTGTAGAGACCAAGGAAGGGATGATCACCGGGATTACGGGGGTTTTGCTGTTTGAGGGAGCACGGTTGAATCAGGATGTCCTCTGTCTCCTCGCTGAGGCTCATTCCTCGTTTCCAGATTCTCGTGCTGCAGCTTTGCTTGTCGAAACTCTCGATAGAATGCTGCCTGAAATAAAGATAGACACGCAACCGTTGTACAAGGAAGCTGAAGACATCGAACAAAAAATACGGGCGTTCATCAAACAAGCACAACCAACTGCACCATCAACTGGTCCCCATCCAACTCAAATGTATATATAATGTCGACATCATTTGTTTGAATATGTATTGAGAAATATAAATTTCTCGAGGGGAAAGCGTTCTGGTCTCTTTTTTTCGATCGCTGCCTGTTTTTCAGTAAGAGTGGGATGAATAGTTGTCGCGTGTTTTCCGACATTTACCAAGGTGATAACTTCGAGATCGTCCGGGATTCCGAGGATCTCCCGTGTTTTTTTCGGGCTATACCCTGCGATAGGATGTGCGACGAGCCCTAGCTCTGTGGCTCGCAAAATGAGAAACGCGGTCGCCATCCCCGTATCAAACTGATGGTACACTCGATCCCTGATGAGACAATCATAGTCTTTCTTGCTCAGAACCACAATAATCATGGATGCATCATGAACCCATTCGTTTCCTTTCGAGAGCGCCTCATGCATGTTCTTCAGCATCTCTGGTTCATAGACGAACACGAATCTCCATGGTTGATTGTTATTACACGATGCAGAGAGTTGAGCGTGCAAGGCAAGGTCGTTTATTAGCTCCTGCGTGATTTCCACCGGGTCTAAGGAGCGGTACGCCCGTCTGGTTTGAATCGCTTCTTTCACATCCATAGTCGTTCTCCATGAAAGGTATATTGAATGACGAAGAATTACTTATGATGCTCATAAGGATTTCTCTTCTTAAATCTTGGAAAAGAAAACTATAAGATGGTGTGAGACTATTTCCTGTCTCATGGCAATCGGATTTGCGTTGTTAAGTATAAGCCCTCTCCACGAAAAAACGGTGTATGAGAAGCTCACCCAAATCTCAGAGATTATTGAGGTCCATCCTCTGTTTGGGGAATTCGACATCCTTGTAAAAATTGAGGCATCGGATATCGACTCTATCGGGGGTATCGTGATTAACAAGATTCGGTCGATTCAAGGCGTGATGGATTCAAAGACTTTGATAGGGACGAAGAGTTTATCAGGATAAAACTCACTTTTTTTACTTTTTTCTTTTTAAAAATCCTATAATTAATATAGTTATATCAATACATTTATGTAGGGGAACGAGAGATGTCACTGCAAAGGGATTTCTCATGAAACGATACTCGTTACCCCTGGTATTACTTGTTTTTCTTCTTGTGTCCTTAATGCCGGTAGTCGTCCCTGAACCAACACTGTCGATAGAGGATATATCCTTATTACCGAAAAACACGATTTATGTCGATGACAACAATACCCAGGGACCGTGGAATGGTTCGGCTAATTACCCGTACCAACATATCAGTAACGGCATCCAGCATGCCATGCATGGAGACCTCATCTATGTATTCAGCGGATTCTATTCAGAGAACCTTTTCATCAATAAATCCATATCTCTATTAGGACAACAACAAGACACCACTATAATCGATGGACAGAACTCTGGCTCTGTAATAACCATCGCATGTGAGAATGTCCATCTTCAAGGCTTCACAATACGGAACTCTGGGGGCTATCAAACAGATGCTGGGGTCACGATTAATGCAAATACCACGACAATCAGTGAATGTTCCATTTATCGGACACGCGCTGGGATCTCTGTTCACGAGAGCGGCGGCACCATCATCGCATCGTGCCGGTTACATACGAATGGGTTCGGTATCTCTTGTTCCTCATCAATTTTTATCACGATTGATCAATGTCTCTTCTATCATAATGGTGCCGGTGTCTATCTCTCTGGTACTTCTTACGTTACCATCACCCATTCGTACGCGGATACCAACGGTATCGGATTTCTTTGTGAACGGTGCTCGCATATAAACATATCTAAGTCAGCTGCCCGCGATAACGATGATAATGAAGGAGGCATATTTTTCGTGGATTGTCAGAACATCACCATTGATAATTCGTATCTCGTGCACAATGGTGTTGGCGTGAATCTTGTCAATTCATCAGCCTGTTTCATCCAGTCATGCATTTTTTCTCTCAACACCCATTTCTCCTGCAAAATCAAAGAATCTTCATCGAGTATCCTGCTTACGGACTGTATTTTCACAAAAAATCAGCGGTACGGACTCCATGCGGAAAACAGCGCGTGTACTATCTCTTGGAGCAACCTCTTTGCTAATGAGAACTATGGTCTCTATGAGAAAGCATCAGTGATTGATGCCAGGTACAACTGGTGGGGAGCAAGAAGCGGACCAGCGTATAATGGTCTTTTCCGGGCAGATCGAGGAACCTGGAATCCTCGTGAGGTTACCTATCGTCCATGGCTGACGTTTCCCATGCCGGAAATCGGACCGGACTGGGATCTGGAGGAAACATTCAAAAAACCAACCTATACTGATCCATGGTCTGCGCAGATACTTTTTACTGATCTTGACACCGACAGCGATGGAGCACCTGACTGGTGGGAAATAAAATGGGGGTACAACCCCAGTATATTTGATGATCATAGACATCTTGACCCAGATAATGATTCCCTGAGTAATATTGAGGAATGTTACATGGATGCGTATGGATCAGATCCTTTCTATCGGGATGCGTTTCTCGAGTTCGATTGGACACAATCTCTGCAAGAGGGTGCGACAAACAAACCCGATATAGAGGATATTTCACAGATGATCGATGCGTTCGCCCGGCAGGACATTACTCTACATATTGACACCGGGGAGCTTGGTGGGGGAGAAGAACTCCCTGCTCAATCCTTCGTCTCGTATGCAGAGATTATTAACTTGTATTGGGAGTATTTCCTCCATAATGATCTGAACAACCCGCGACAGCAGATCTTTCATTACGGAATCATCTGCGATTACTCTCCAAGTGCCGGATTTGCGATCATGGGATGGAATCATTTGAATGCATTCATCATTGGGGCACAGATCTTAGAAGAGAATCATCCATCGTCAACCCGTAGTTGGCTTGCCATAGCAGCTTCGATGCACGAGATGGGGCATACCTTTGGTCTCATTGTGGCGAAATATAACGGCATTGATAACCATAATACACTCAAACCTTACTACAAGGAATTCTGGATGTTCCTTTCGTATAGGAGCATTCTAAACTACATGTACACCTATTCTTTCATGAATTTTTCTGATGGTTCCCATGGGCGGGGAGATTTCAACGACTGGAGAAATCTTGATTTTTCTTTCTTCAAAAATACGGATTTCTCGAATCCAGTCTGATTATTCTTCCTTCCATTTCGTTAAAAGAGTCCCTGCGATGAAGAAGACTGCAGCAAAAATAAGGACGATACCTGCGTTTATCAATGCCTCTGTCTGGTTCATGTAGATCATCGCGTTCCGCAACCCTTCGTTAACATAAAACAAGGGGAGCGCATGGGCGATCACCTGGATGAGAGACGGCATCGCATCCACCGCAAAAAAGGTGCCTGCAAGAAACATCATAGGGAAACTGATTGCCCCAGCAGCCATATCCGCTGTCTCTTCTTCTTTGACGAACCGGCCGATGATCATCCCGATGCCTGAGAACAGAAAACTTGTGGCGATAATGATGACGATGGTAAGCAGGTTGATGTTGACCTTGATTCCAAAGGCAAGGACTCCAACCCCGATTGCTACCGATGTTGAGATAAACGCTAAGAACAGCATGAACAACATCTTGGCAAGGATCCATTCGGACCGAGTGATCGGCGTCGTCAGTAATTTTCGTAAAATTCCGTCTTTCCTGAACTTCGTGTTCCGTTCAATGCTGCCGTAGATGCTCTGCTGCATGATGGTAAAGCCGATCATCCCTGGGATGAAGAAATCGATGAACCCGAAATCCTCCGTAACCGTGCTTTCCTCCCGGAGTCCCACGATGGTCCTCCCCTGGGAGATCTGCATGTTCAACCCTTGCAGTACGCTTGAGATGACACTGCGAAGCACCTGGTTGGTCTGTTGCTCTGTCGGGTCGAAATAATACGTAAGGTTCACGGTGATGGAAGGGTCAACATACGAACTCATGATGGTATTTTTATAGTTTTGTGGGATGACAATGAGGTTTTTAACGTTATTTTCTTTGATATAATCGGTGATTTCTTCATCTGTCGTTACGTTCTTTATGTTCAGAATCCCTGTTTTGTTCAGCACATCGACAAACCCCTGGGACATATCGGTATCATCAAGATCCTGCACATACAGAGTATATTTCCCGTCACCCATACCTGAGAAGATAGCACCGAACAGAAGGATCAGCATCACTGGGAACAACAGCGACCAAAACACCGTACCTCTGCTGCGTGCCCAGCTGCGGACGCTATAGATAAAATCAAGCCCAACGATTTTCAGGTTCATGTTTCAACCTCCTCTGTAAGTCGTGCTCCGGTTAACCGGAGGAACACTTCCTCAAGATTGGAGCCTCTGATGTCCACCCCATCATATTCGATGCATTCATGTCGGAGCTCTGAGAGGACCTCAAGGACTTTTTCCTTATAATCGATTTTCACAGTGATGTCTCCATTGCCACTGGAATGCACCTCGAATCCTCTCTCCTCCAGGTGTTGTTTCGCCTCGTCTGACCGGCAGTTCTTGATGTAGAGTGTCGTTTTCTCACCGTACTTACTGATTAACTCTTGCAAGGACCCTTCTGCGATGATTTTTCCTTTATGAATGATTGCGATATGATCTGCAAGATGCTCAGCTTCCTCCATATAATGCGTGGTGAGGAAGACGGTTTTGCCTTTGTTCCGTAGATTGGCAATCACCTGCCAGACCTCCCGGCGTGCTTTCGGATCCAGACCTGTTGTCGGCTCATCAAGGAAGACGATCTCTGGGTCATTTACTAAGGAGAGTGCGACACCGACGCGTTGTTTCAGCCCCCCTGACAGGTTCCGGTACAGTTTCTTCTCATGAGATTGTAGGTCCATTGCATTGATGATTTCGTCAATGTCAGCTCGTTTTTTGTAGAGTTTTGAGAAGTACGTCAGCGTCTCACGAACGGTGAATCGCTCGAAGGAATGAAACTCCTGGGGAAGGATGCTAATGCGTTCTTTGACGGTATTGAACCCTGTTTTTATATCAGAGCCGAGGAGTTTGATGGATCCTTTTGTTGGTGTTCGAATCGATTCGATCATCTCGACGGTAGTTGTCTTACCGGCTCCGTTTGGGCCAAGGAATGCAAAAATCTCTCCTTTTTTTACCGTAAAGGAAATGTCATCAACGGCAATCAAGTCACCATACACTTTTTTCAGATGAGATACTTCAATGGTAACGTCATCATCTTGGCTCTCCTCTGCGATTGTAATCCGTCCTTTCATGTTGCACGCTGCACAGGTCACCACTTTGGTTTCCCCTGGGTTACCGTAGAAGGTGGCGATTTGCTCGCACTTCGGACATTTAAACCGTTGTTCTCTCATGTCTTTCCTCTTCAGACTTACTATTTTATACGATAACCGTGATTAAAAACAGGTATATAGGTTTTATCCTATTGGAGAAGCACCTTTTTTTGTAGTTTCATATAGGAGTCAAAGGTATAGACGATAGGCACCCCGGTAGGAATCTCAACCTTTGGGATCTCCTCATCGGAGATGGTTTCGACATACTTCGTGATTGATCGAAGGCTATTGCCATGAGCGACGATGAGCAAGTTTTTACCTGCCTGCAGCTCTGGTAAAATATTTTTTTTGTAATAAGGGATGGTGCGTTCACAGGTGTCTTTGAGGCTTTCCCCGTGAGGTGGGTTGATGTCGTAGCTGCGTCGCCAGAGATGGACCTGCGCGTCCCCGTATTTCTTCATGGTCTCCGCTTTGTTAAGACCTTGGAGGTCACCATAGTACCGTTCAGCTAATTCCACGGATTGGTAGACAGGGATCTCCTTCTTTCGATTCCCGGTGTAATGCTCCCATGCGTGGATTCGTTTTTCTTCGTGATACAGAATTGGGATGCGTTTATCTGACAGTTCTAGCAAGATGTAATGCAGGGTTTGGATCGCTCTCATGAGATGGGAGACGTACATCGTATCAAATCGCATGTCTTTTAGTTTCTTTCCCGCGGAGGTCGCCTCATCCCTTCCTTTTACAGAGAGCGGGACATCCACCCAACCGGTGAATCGGTTTTCAAGGTTCCATTGTGATTGCCCATGTCTGACTAATACTAAGGTTGCCAAGTGCAGCACCTCTTTATACCTCGTAAAGAGGATAATATTTCTCTTTTAGATATGCAACGAAGACTTTAGAATTTAACCCTTCACCACAGCTATTCCGAATGATTTCCTCTGCTGTCATTAAGGAACCATATTGGTAGACATGGTCAGAGAGCCATTGGGAGATAGTGGTAAACGTTCCTTTTTGGATTTCATCAAGTGCTGTCGGGTGTTCTTTTCTGAATTGTCTGAAGAGCTGTGATGCATAGATGGTTCCGATTGCATAGGTGGGAAAATACCCGAAGTCACCCCCGCTCCAGTGCATGTCCTGCAGGACTCCTTCCTGATCGTTTTTTGGGGTGATACCTAAGAACTCGGTGACTTTCTGGTTCCAACATGTTGGAAGTTCCGCTACCGTGATTTTATCTTCGAGGAGCGCTAGTTCCAGTTCAAAGCGGAGGATTACATGGAGACAATAGGTCAGCTCATCAGCTTCCACTCGGATGAACGTGGGTCTGGCTTGATTGACTGCCTGATACCAGGTCTCCCTGTTCATCGTGTTACATAGGTCTGGGGCGATTTTTTGGAATATTGGTGAAAAATAGATCCAAAATGGTTTGCTTCGTGCGATTTGGTTCTCCCAGAACCGGGATTGTGATTCATGGATGCCTAGGGATGGAGCTGCGGAGAGGATGGTGTCTTTGTATTCTCCTTTCAGCATCCCGAGTTCGTACAGGGCATGGCCTGCCTCATGTGCCGTGGAGAAGAACGATGACAGGAATCCTGCTCGTTCGTAGTTGGTTGTTAACCGTACGTCATCGTCTCCCATCGCGGTGGTGAAGGGATGGGTGGAGACGTCGATGCGTGATCGGTCAAAGGGGAGGTTCATATGGGTCAGGAGGATGCGGCAAAGCTCTTGTTGATGGTTAGGGGATAATTTCATCGTGATTGATTGTTGATTATGATACCTGGTTGTTGTAGTGATGGTCTGGAGGAGCTCAACGAGTTGTTTTCGTAGGATGGTGAATTCTTTTTGTAGGACATCAACAGTCATGCCTTCTTCATAATCATCAAGTAAGGTATTGTAGGGGTGACCCGGCAATCTGATGTAATCACAGTATTGTTTTTCAAGCTCAACGATCTTTTCTAGATGTGGTTGGAATAAGGAAAAAGTATTTTTTTCACGTGCTTTCTGCCAGACACTGTACGCTATCGAGGTAGTTTTTGCCATTTTTTCAACGAACTCCGCGGGGAGTTTTCGTGCTTTTTCCACATCACGGAGTAACTTGATGACGAGGAGACGGTCTTTGTCTGTCAGCGTATGTTCGACATCATGGAGTTTTTTCAGATGGGTGTAGAGTGTTTCTGAGGTCACGCGTTCATGTGCGAGTCGTGAGATGAGGGCGAGTTGTTCTGCTCGTGCTTCGCTTCCTTTTGGTGGCATGTAGGTCATCTGATCCCAGCCAAGCAGCGCAGCGATGCCCCCATAGAGGGTGATTTCTTTTTGTTCTTTGTAGATATATTCAAGTGATTCCTTCATGGCATTCTCTCCTTTTTTATACAGTGATTTCGATACCGACTGGGCAATGGTCCGATCCCAAGACGTCCTGACGGATGAACGCGTTTGTCACTTTTGGGAGGAACTCTTTGTTGACGAAGAAATAATCGATTCTCCAGCCGACGTTGCGCGCTCGTGCACCGGTTTTCAAGTCCCACCAGGAGTACTGGTTTGGCTCTGGATGGAATCGGCGGAAGCTGTCAACGTACCCATGGTCGATGAAGGTGTCAATCCATGCTCGCTCGATGGGGAGGAACCCTGAGATGTGCTCGTTTTCCTTTGGTCGTGCGAGGTCGATTTCTTTATGGGCGGTGTTGAAGTCACCGCAGACGATGATGTTATGTTTTTTTGTTTTCAAGGTGTCTGCATAGCTGAGGAACTCGTCGTAGAAATCGAGTTTGTATTGGAGTCGTTCCTTGTTTTTCTTTCCGTTTGGGAAGTAGATATTGAATAAGGTAAAGGAGGGATAAGTGGTAATCAGGATGCGTCCTTCGCTGTCGAACTCTTCTCTGCCAAACCCGGTTATGACGCTCAATGGTTTTTGTTTGGTGAATGTTGCCACGCCGCTGTAGCCTTTTCTTTCCGCGGGGTTCCAGAAGAGATGGTAGTTGGGGATGTTTCTGAGATGAGGCGGGAGCTGCTCTGGTGTTGCCTTTATCTCTTGGAGACAAATGATGTCCGGTCCTTCCTTCAAAAACCAGGGGAAGAAGCCTTTTTTATCTACCGCTCTGATGCCGTTGACGTTCCAGCAGAGTATCTTCATCTGAGAATTCCTCCTGTCTTTTTTCGTGGTGGGAGGTATTTCTTTTTCCCTTTATATGGTTTTGAATGTGATGTTAGGAGATGCGTTGGAGCAGTGCGATATAAAACCCGTCGGTATCGTCCGTATCTGGCCAGGTTCGCTTTTCTTCCAAGAGGTGAAAATCATCATGAGTTCTGAGGAATCGTTGGATCTGTGTTTCTCCTTCTGAAGGGAGGATGCTGCAGACGGAGTACACCATCGTGCCTTGGGGTTTGAGGAGTGTACAGTAATTTTCGAGGAGATCTTGTTGTATGTCTCTGAGGCGTTCGAGATCCTCTGCGGTGAGTTTCCATTTGATGTCCGGGTTTCTTCGCAGCGTCCCCAGACCGGAACAGGGGACGTCCAGGAGCAGTCGATCCGCGGTTTCTTTTATCCGTTTGTAGACTTTCGAGGAGGTAATGAGTCGTGTTTCAATCGTGTCTGCTCCTGCCTTTGCGGCTCGTTTTTGTAATTCTCGTAACCGCCATGCTTGGGTGTCCATGGCGATGATCTTTCCTTTGTTTTCGAGCAACGCTGCGAGATGAAGCGTTTTACTTCCTTCTCCTGCGCAAGCATCGATGATTCGCATTCCTGGTCGGGGGTTCAGGATCCTGCTGACGAGCTGCGAGGCCGCATCCTGAACCTCAAAGAGCCCGGTGCTGAAACTGGAGAGTTTGAAGACATTGATTTTCTCTTTCATACGTAGTGCGTCTGTGTGTCCATCGATTGGTTCTGCTTCCGCTCCTTCTTTCCGCAGAATCATAAGCAAGTCCTTTGCTGTGATCTTCAGGGTGTTTACTCTGATGACCAGCTTTGGTATTTTATTTAGCGAAGCAAGCACGGAGTCCCATCGTGCACCGAGTTCTTTTTTCCCTTGTGCGTCCAACCAATCTGGGACTGACTCGCGTAGTGCTCTTGAGTTCTTCGTGGTTTGTATACGTTGGAACAGTTGCGGTGCATTGAAACCTTTTTTCTTCTGAAGCGCGGAAATGTCTCCTTTTTTTGAAAACAGGTAGAGGGTGATGAGTGTCTGCAGGTCTTCTTCATCTGCTGATGGCTCCTTATCAATGATATACCAGAGTGGTCTCCACCATCGGACGAGGTCATAGAGTGTTTCTGAAAAGATTGCGCGTTTGCTGTCCACCCAGTCCGAATGGAGTTTGAGGGTCTGTTCGATCGCCTTGGTCGCATAAACGTTCTGCCAAAAGACAACTCGGAGTGTCTCAATTAGCGAGGGGGTCAGTTCTTGCACTGTTGCTCGAAGGCTTGTTGTCATGGATGGTTTCTTCCTAGGAAGTGATAGATGTTGAATGTGTATAAATTGATTCGCTTTCTCAGAATTTTCTTTGTTAGGGAACGCCGCTGAATACTTTCATCCACCCCTACTCGAGATTTATAAGTGAGAAATGCTTTTCTCTAATTAATTGACCTTGAGTTACGGAGGACATGCCAGCCACAGTTGCTGGCATTTCTGCCACTTTCCTGTTGCCTCTGCATCCCATCCCTCTCTTCTTTTTTCGTCTTTCATCCACAAAAGTTTTATATATAAACCACATAATGAAATATGATCACAATTCGAAACATGAAAGTGGTTTAGGAGGAGTGCCTATTTCAGAAAAAATGTGTGAGATGTGTAAACAAAAATTCCATCTCCAAGAACATCAAAGTGGTTTGGTCTTTGATGATAAATTTTTTGTCTGTGAGAACTGCAGGACCAACACTCCAGAACAGGAGATTAAGGAATGGTCCCAAAGCACCATGCGGTCCTCTACTTCAGCCATGCCAATCTCCCTGTGGCTCATCCAAGAACAAAATAAAGACAAGCTACCGTTCTTACGGAGAAAAGACTAACTTGGTTATTAAGTGATTCATGCTATCAGAGCGTTATCAAAATCCTTTTTTATAGCCAGTCTCATGTAGGTAGCATATGTTTCTCATTAAACTCGGCGGGAGTGTTATCACTAACAAAGCAAAGAAATGTTGTTTCAAGCAAGAAACCATGGACAGACTCGCTGCTGAAATAAAAAAAGCGAACAAACAAGTCATCATCATTCATGGTGCAGGCTCCTTCGGTCATATCCTTGCAAAACAATATAAATTAAATGAGGGTTTCAAACAAAAAAAACAACTAGAGGGTTTTTCTCTCACCCATACCATGGTCCAGCGGCTGAACACTCTGGTCCTCACCTCCCTGCAGAATCATGGACTCCCCGCGGTGTCCCTCCCTCCGCACGCACTCCTGTCGCTGTCGAATCATGCGCTCGCACGAATCGATTATAACATGTTCAAAAAATACCTTGCATTAGGGTTCATACCTGTTAGTTTTGGGGATGTCGTCCTGGATAACCAGCTTGGTTTTTCTATCTGCTCAGGAGACCTGCTCATGCAGCTGCTCGCAGCTGAGTTTCAGCCAGAAAAAGTGATTTTCGTCCTGGATGAAGATGGGTTGTACTCCGCCAACCCAAAGACCACAAAGCATGCCACCTTCTTTGAGAACACCACAATACCGGAGTTGGAAACACTCACCACCTCACTTGACCTACACGCGGATGTAACGGAAGGCATGAAGGGAAAAATTCATACCATAAAACAGATAGCGAAAACAGGAACAGACACGGTTTTATTGAATGGTAATATACATAACCGGTTACATGATATCTTAAAGGGGAAGAAGGTCCGATCCACCATTGTATACGGAGATGAACCATGAACCAAACGGAGGAAAGGAAACGGGAACACGTGCAGATTTCCTTAAAAGAAAATGTTTCTGCTCATTATAACTACTGGGACGACGTCCATCTGATACACAACGCACTCCCAGAGATTAATGAAAATGATATCGACCTTTCAACCCGACTGTTTGACAAGAAACTTTGTGCGCCACTCATCATTTCAGGTATGACCGGTGGGTATTCCGAAGGAAAAAAGATCAACGAACATCTTGCTGCCGTCGCATCAACCTTCCAAATCGGTATGGGGGTCGGCTCCCAACGCGCTGCCCTCGAAAACCAGAAACTCGCAGAAACCTACAGCATCATCAAACAGTACGACATCCCGTTGAAGATCGCAAACATCGGCGCATCACAAATGGTACTTTGGGACAAGAAACAGATCCTTGAGAACGCAGAAAAGATGATTACCATGATAGATGCAGACGTGCTTGCGGTCTGTCTCAATTTCTTACAAGAAGCGATACAACCAGAAGGAGAGGCACACGCAAAAGGATGCCTAGCCACCATCGACATGCTCTCACGAGAGTTTAGCCGCCCCGTCATTATCAAAGAGAGCGGCGCAGGCATCTCTGGAAAGATCGCCCATCAACTGAAAAAGACGAAGATCTGCGGAATCGACGTCGGAGGTGCTGGCGGCACCTCATTTTCCGCGGTGGAATACTACCGGGCAAAACTCAAAGGAGACACCCCCAACATGCGGGCGGGTCAGACCTTCTGGGACTGGGGGATACCGACCCCAACCTGTATCCTGGACGTCGGAAAAGCAACGAACTGGGAGCTCCCCATCATTGCGACTGGTGGCATCCGCCATGGACTCGATATCGCCAAAGCATTGGTATTAGGTGCAAGCGCCGCAGGAATGGCAC
>JBAZLE010000039.1:0-14338 GCA_041650455.1 Thermoplasmatota archaeon
ATCATTAACGTATCAGACGGAACATCTAAAAAGACTGTTTCAGCAGTTGCTGAGAGCACACCTGACGCGTTCTCAACTACAATCCATAATTTCGTATAATTCCCGACATCGATATCCTTAAGACCCAGCTGCTCTGTTAAATTATTAAGATGCAAATACATCAGGTCAACAATCTTTGGCTCTGAGAGAAATGAGATCCATCCGGTGTCATCGCTGAAGAGTTTCACTTCAGAAAACGTGATAAACACACTAGAGAAGTTCTGCGACGGGGCATCACAAATCTGGATCTCTGTAAACGAAAGAGCTGCTTGTGTTTCATCACCATTCTCCGTGGTTTGAGTACATCCTGCTAACACAAGGCAGATACAAACGATAAGGCCTATTCCTATGAGATTTTTTTTCATATTGTCTCCTCACATCCTCAATAGTTACTTTCCTTAAATCAATATTGGTTTTCTCTGTTTAAATACATTGTTGGAAATTCATCGAACAATCTCATGCTAGTTTTCAAGAATAAAAAATGCGGGGGACCATCCCTAGATTGTGAGGATGGTAGCGTCCTAATGTTTAATGCCTTATTACGGGGAAAACTGGTGAAATAGGGTAAATTGTGAAACGAGTTTTCCCCCGATTATCAATAGGAAAAGATGCTGCCCGATGAAGCTGTATGAGATGGTGACGGATAATAAACTTCAGTCATTGGGAACATCAGAGCTATTCTTTGCTTGTGCATGAACCATTTAGAATCCTTTTGCATCCCAACTATGTGAGAGTATTAATTTTTTTCACCAGATACAAGTGATCCATATCATTGAATAGCTCCTTCGTGAAAACTCAATGTGGATATACACCTGATCACCATCAGGATCAACTGCGGAAAATGTGTAAGAAGATGAAATACCTACAATACTGTTTTGTCTTCCGCTGATGGAGGAATGCGGGGGAGATTCTGGTAGAAATTGGGTAAAATCATATAAAGAATTTCAAGTATCTTTCTTTAAATATAGGTTGGAGGTCAACAAAATATGAAGAAGAAAATTATTGGAATAATGATTTGTATGCTGTTCCTTATCAGCGGCACCTCAATAGCAGCTAGTACCCTAAACAACCCTCCGTATGTTCCAAGCAGCCCTCATCCAGAAGACGGGGCTCTTGATATCGGTGTCAAAACCCATCTCAGCTGGCTTGGTGGCGATCCAGATCCAACAGATCATGCAGTCTACGATGTGTATTTCGGGAATGCAACAAATCCTGGTTTAGTAGCAAATAATCTGACGATACCAAATTATTATCCCGGAGTGTTAAAACATACTACCCAATATTTTTGGATAGTTGTTGCAAAGGATCAAAATGGAGGAGTCACAAGTGGTCCGGAATGGACATTTACAACAAATAATTGCACGTGTAGTCCTCCAGGACAACCAAGCGGTCCGATTCGAGTCCGTAATCAGTCGAGATATAATTATACAACGCAGTGGATGAATCAATCTCAAAATCCAAATGGATTGTATTATAACTTTTCATGGGGTGATGGTAATCATACCGGTTGGATAGGACCTTATAATTATACTGAGCGAGTCAGAGCTGAATATGCTTGGGAAGGACCAGGGACGTATCAAGTTCAAGCAAGGGCTCGATTTATGCATGGAAACAGGACCTTTTCTGAATGGATGACTACCGGGTGGAGTGAATCCCTTCTTGTCGAAGTAAGTACTACAAATCCAACGAACCAGGCACCAAATACACCAGAAATAACCGGAACCGTTAAAGGACAAGCAGGTGTGGAATATGATTATACTTTTATGGCAATCGATCCAGATGGCGATGACCTGTATTTTCTAGTGAGTTGGGATTGTTGCGGAGGGGAAACTGAATATGGTCCATATACCTCTGGTGAACAAGCAATAATTAGCCATTCCTGGTCAGAAAAAGGGACATTTATCATCACAGCAAAAGCAAAGGATGTGTACGATGTTGAAGGACCAGTAGCAACACTCACCGTTACTATGCCAGCTATTCTACCCAATGGAAATGGGTTCATGCAACGAATCATGAACCGAATTCGTGATATGCTTGGAATATGCCAAGGTGGCGCGAATCTCACTGAACTCACTGGTATCATGACCTATGATGGTACAAACTTCTTTATCACCACCGTTGAACTTCATTTCGGTCCTACGTGGTATATTACTTCAGCAATGTCTGCGGTCGATTACGATCAGGATGGAGAGCTTGAGCTTGTCATCGACGAGCTGTTTGGTCTTGTGAACACCACCGTCACTGTTGAGGGACATTACCAGTCAGAGGACTGGATGAGTGTGTTTACCATCAACGGTATGGTCTATCGCGAGCCTGGTCAGCCAATCTGGGCATCACAACATGAATGGCGCTGGCGGTACGGACACGGTCCTGGGCAACCATAAAAAGGTTCTCTAATGGAAAAGGAGATCTGAATAGAAGAGAAATGTATGAGGAAAAAAGTAGCATTAATTGTCATGAGTCTCTTGATATTGGCAGCGGTGTTCATCGGAGGTTCACAGGCGAGTGGGGATAACAACCAAAATAACAACGGGGAAGAAGGGAACTACGAAGACAATAACAACAATCCCTTCCCTGATGATGAGTTCCCTGGTGATTCTGACCAAAAGAGAGGCGGCGTTGTCTGGCCATAAGAAATAAAACGGTTCTACTTTCTCCTCTCCAGGCTTGAGACCCTATGGCATATGGGTCTCGTTTTTTCTTTTTGATCACTTAATTTGGACACAATAAGACTTACAACCATGCTAATGCTTCTCTGCGACGTTTTTATAAAGATTTATTGATGATAAACTTGCTCCAATGAATATGCCTATTATTACAAAAACAAATCCTTTTGTCCACAAATTTTTAACCATATTTTATTCCTCCCCTGTCTGAAGGTAGAGGTACACCTTCTCATGGATCTTTGTCAGGTTCGTGTTGTCGACGTTTCTTCAGTGTCATAGGATTAGGAATGGTGACACGGGTTTCCGACAGATTGATACTGGTTTTTTGTGAATAATAAAAGAAAAAATAATAGGGAAAAAAAGAGGGGTTACGGGATCATGGCGCCAGGGTATAGATCGACGTAGAATGGGTCTACTTTTATGTTTCTTGGCGCCCAGGCTTTCATCCCTTGAACCGCATAGGCTGCATCTTGCTCGAAATTAGTATAAAGATCCCAGCCGACCATCTGATAATAGGTAAAGACCCCGTTTTGCATCGTCGCATCACCATCGTAGGAATATCTGGTATTGCTCGCAAATGCACCCACCATATTTGTTTCGATCAATCCTTGGAAACCTCCGATTTGACAGGCGTCAAACGCAAAGTAGACATGCTGGCTGTCTGCGGTATCGAAATAGGATTCAAAATACCCGTGGGTCATATAATAGAGGTCTGTTGAGATAATGCAGGATCCATATCCTGGGTAGTTATACCCGTGTCCTGAATAGGTAAACACAACGTAATCATCTGCATCTTCAGCGGCTAAGAGGTCGATTACTTTTGCTTGAATGTTGTTTGCTGTTGCTTGTGTATCGATGAGGGTTGTGACCGTGTATCCTTTGCTTTGTAAAAAGTTCCTCCAATCGATAGCGTCGTCATCGCAATAGGTTAAATCATTTGCTGTTCCTTCGTAATCTGATATGCCGATGACTAGCGCAAATTTTCGGACAATTCCATCGCCGCCATTGGTGTTGTTCACGGTGACCGTGATTTGGTCATTATCAGATAGACCACCTGAGTCGGTTGCTGTTGCAGAGATGGTGTGGGATCCCTCTGAATAGGTGGTGGTATCCCAGGTGTAGGAGTTCCCCGTGGTTTTCAGGACGTTATCGATGTAAATTGATGCGGTTAATGCGCCATCCTCCGGGTCCGTTGCAGTCACAGAGATACTGAGGGTACCGGAGACTGTTGCTCCGTTGGTTGGATTGGTGATGGTAACGGTTGGTGGGGTGTTTTGACCGCCGCCGTTATTTACGGTGACTGTGACGGTATCGGTTATTCCTCTTGCAGATGCTTGAATGATATGCGGGCCATCCGTATATTGGGTGGTATCCCAGAGATAACTTCCGCCAACGGCCACGGAGGTTCCATCGATTGTTATGGTGGGATCGTAATTTGAATTGACTGTTATCGTCACACTGCCGCTGACAATGGCGTTGTTTGTTGGATTCGTGATAAGAACATAGGCTCCGGGTTTCCCTTTGGCTGAAGGAGCGTTCTGTAAACCCTGGTCTGTATATATTGGGATTATCGCTCTGTCTTCTTTGAAGGGTTCTCTCTCTGTATAAACGGTTGTGTCTTCTGGTTGTGCCATCAGCCCTGGTAATGTACTGCATACCACCATGAGTGCTATCATGCCTATTAAGATTTTTTTCATTTTTTTTCGCCTCCATTTTCGCATTTAAATAACATCTATTCCTACAAAAATGTTTCTTTAGCGAGATGCACAACATCCAGGACATGAGAACCAAAATGGAAAAACCAATGAGTACATTGACCACGGCAGAGGAGGATGGGACACTAAAAAAATAAAAGAAGGATATCGATGACATCGTAGATGATCAGGAAGACGTATGACACCATCATTATTGGAGGCGGTATCGCTGGTCTCAGCTGTGCATACCATCTCCAACAACAGGGACAGGATTTTCTTCTTATCAGCAAAGATATCGGGGGACGTATCCGTACTTCTGCCGACGGCACGGTGAATTATGGTGCTTTTTTTGTTTGTTCTGATTACGACACTCTTCTTCCTTTTGTCACCCTGCGTCACAGAATTCATCTCAGTGATTTCTGTTTTCATGAAAACGATACGATGTATCCCTTCTATGAACCCCGGTTGCTCCTGTATTTATCTCAATTGATGAAAACGAAGCGTCTTTTATATCGCTTCAGAAACCACCTCCGAAGACTGCGAAAAGCAACAGAGACCATATCACAAAAAAACGCGCTGGAGGCAGATTCCTTTCTCCATGACCTCTATCTGAAAAATGCTGCTGATTTTATCAAAGAACACGATCTTACGAGAGGGACTCATCGGTACCTGTCAAAAGCCTTGTATTCAACAACATTTTCTGGGGTGCAGGAAATGAATGCCTTTAGTTTTTTACACTATCTCTTACCATTAATCACCCCGATTTTCACGTTTACCTTTGAAAAAAAGACGATGACTGCATCATTCCAAGAAAAAATTCGAATTGACTCGGTAATTGATATCCACTCGACATCGGAGTGGCACAAAATTAAAACGACAACGGAGACGTTTATGGCAAAAAATCTGGTGCTTGCAACCGAACTTGGCTGGTCCTCCCGCTTCCTAGGTATCACCGAGATGAACACGCCTGTCTCGACGCATATGATGCATATCCAGGGAACCCCAACGACTCTGGTATCACGGAAGAAATACCACCTTTTCAGCCCCCTGGATAGGACGCAATCGATTGCTGATCTTCAGGACGGCACCTACCTTTTGTATTATAAGGACAGTCCACCAGCGTTAGACACCTTTTTTCATCATCCAGAACTCCTTGCATCTCATTTCTGGGACCCTGCAGGCCGGGTAAATGGTCATGTCCTTATTGAAAGCAAGAGAGCAGACAATCTCTACCCTATAATATCGTGGGACTCGAAGAGGCCGCTCTGACTGGGAGATACGCAGCATATGAAATCATGACCCCGTAAGAAATAAAAAACGAGCGACAAGGAGGGTCATCCTCATTTTACTTATTTATCGGTATTATGAGAGGATCATTTCGTTTAAGGAAAATAAAAATCTCAAGCAACCATAATGAACGCAGTGACACGATTTCCACAGACTGGTTTTTTTATTTGAATAAAAAAAATAAAAAGATACGGGAAACTCTTTCCCGTTTTCGGTTCTCTCTTCTCTCTTATTCGCTATGGTGTTTTGATGAAGAAGAGGAGTACAGTTGCATTCTGTGATGTTGTGGCTGCGTCTGTTGTGACGGTGATTATTGTCTTCCCCACCCCAATGATGATTCCCGAGGAGATGGTTACTGAGTCACCTGCGGCGATGGTAGGAATCGTTCCTTTGGTTGTTCTTCCAAGCAGGATGATGCCATCCGTTAGATTGATCCACCAGGGGACGTTCGTTGCTGCGGTGTCTCCGTTGTTCTTTATGACCGCTTTCACCTTGAATAATCCACCGGTGATTGTTTCAATCTGTGTTGCGGGAGTAATGATGATGGTGTGTATGGGTGACAATCCACTTACCGCACCATATTCATCTTTTGCTTTTACGGTAACATCATATGACCCGGGGGTGTTCCAGGCATAGGATTCAGTTGCGGGAGTGCCAGAGTCAAACGGTCCAAGCCATTCTGAATTCTCTCCATTGCCCCAGTTGAACAGATAGTAAATATCATCTCCATCAGGATCGGTGGTAACAGCGGTAAAGCTGTAGGGTTCCTTGGTGACCCCGGAAGAGGGTCCTGTGAGCAGAGGTGTTTCTGGGGGGTTACTCGGCTGTCCTGCCTCAGCGAGTTCTGCGAGAGTTGCGAAAATGAGTCGCATGTTTTTCACTGCATACGTCGCGTTAATCGTTGATATCGTATCTTGAGGGGAGTGGTAATAGGGTGTCTCGGTGTATTCGAAATAGAACAACGCGGAATACCCCTCTTGCCAGAAATACCAATGGTCACTGCCCCACGTATGTCCCCCATGATGAAGGGTAAGTTCGATATACGCACTGTATTCGGTGTTGATGCTGGCGGTGTAGGTGTAGAGCCATTCTGAGGCGGTATCTTCGAACACGATAAGGTTACTGCCGTCATCTGTGGTGACTGCGTAACTGATCATATCACAGTTCAAGACACCGATGATGTTCCATCCTTGAGCCGCTGCGTCCTGCGCGTACACCTCGCTTCCTAACATCCCTTGTTCTTCCCCGGAGAATGCCACGAACTTGATGGTATGATTGAATTGATATTGGCTCATGATCAACGCTGCAATTAACACTGCGGCTGTCCCTGAGGTGTCGTCATCTGCACCAGGGCTTGATGCGACGGTGTCGTAATGAGCGCAGATGATGTAGATTTCATCGCTTGTTTCATCCGTACCATTCAGGGTCGCTTCCACGTTATCCCCGGAGTACCCACTATTGCTCCAGTGGTGGTATCGTACTGCGAGACCCATGGTTTGGAACTGTTCGTACATGTACTCTGCTGCGGCGGTACAGGATGCACTTCCCGTTGGTCGTGGTCCGTTTGCCGTCAGATTTTCCTCATAGCTTAAAAAAATGGATTCGTCAACCTGTTCGATGATGCTGATGACGATATCATCCATCATCACCGCTGTTTTTTCAGGATGTGCACGGACGATTGGTGCTCCTCTGGTGTCTGGTGGTGTTGGTGCGTACCCTGGACTTGGTGGTTGGGTGAGATTCACATTCTTTGGTTCCCCTGTTTGGATTGGTAGACCAACAACAGGAAAAACAGTCGCGATCATCAGCATACAGATGACTAGACAAATGGTTTTGCTCTTCTTCATCTTGGTTTATCCCCTACCATATTATACCTGCTGTAGTATTTAAATGTTCACGACAAAAGAAATGAAAATCCGGTCTTCCTTCTTTGAAGACTTCTTCTTAAAACAGTAATGGTGACACAGGTTTACGGCAGATTGATACTGGTTTTTGTGCGAAAATAAAAAAAAGAAAGAGGAAAAGTTTTCGAAGATTTTCGATGATATTTCCAGCGATAGTATGGCAGGATTTTTATAAATGGCCACTTTGTTACCATCTGCATTCATTTCACGTTATCTTCTCGTAAAAATAGCAATTTTTCACTAAAAAGCGAAAAATTCGTTAAATAGTGAAAGTGTTACAGCATATGAATGTCACCTTGAAAACCACCTACAAAATAGTAAAATACATCCTTGTCTCAAAAGAGTTCACTCAAACGGAAATCCATCAAGAAACAAACAGTTCACTGGGACGAATCAACAAGGTCGTCAACTGGTTACTCACAAGAAAGTTTCTAGAAAAAACAGAGGGCAAATACCATGTCATTGATCCAGCGGGAATCGTATCAATCTTTCCATTATATCGAACTATGAACGAATTACTTGCCTATAGAATCCCTCTTCGGGATGAAAAAGAAACAATCCTGAAGCATCTCCCAAAAGAATCGATTCTCTGTTTCGACAGCGCGTTGGATGCATACTCACGCTACTCGAGAAGTAGTCGCATCTGTCTTTACCATGAAGAACCAGAACTACTTAAAAAAATCTTTGAACCTTATCGCGGAGGAATCATCGATCTTGAAATCTATCACCCAGATATGGATTTACAGGAAGATGTCGAAAACGGTCAAACATCGAAATTAAGAACAGTCATTGACATGACCTGTGACGGGAAAACATATCTCGCAAAAGATTTATTTGAACAATTATGGGATATTAAATTTGGATGAATGGTATAGCACTTTTCATATCTCATACCCAAAATGATCAAAGACGAATTTCCATTTATGTTGTAGTTTTTCTTTCACTGTAGGCTCTATAGTATAGCTACTTGTTTTGAAATATTTTTGAGAAGATGCATACTCATGAAACAATGTTTTCGACGCTTCAAAATCTTTCAAGCCAAGTGATGTATAAATTCTTTTCACATTTTCAATAGGATGTTGTATGAAGTCCTCATACTGGATTTCAACAAGATTCCCGTTAGGGATAAGGTTTCGTTGCTCAAAGTATTTCTTATACATCTGCGCATATAACTCAAGCATATGTGCTTCGAGGTGTTGCATATCATATTTCTGGAGACAATAAATAGGGACAACGATCCGTAAGAACCTCATCATCGAATAATACAAATGATATGGGTTTCGGTAAATATTGATAAACTGTGCGTCAGGGAACATCTCAAGAAGATGCTTAATCCGAGCAGTATGTGCAGGGTTTTTTAAAATCAAGCGTTTTCCTTCCCGATAATAGGTCAATTTTTTTAGAAAATATCGATAGGTTTCTTTCCATTCGTCAATCACTTTTTTGGAGACATTCTCCATGCATACGAAGTTATTATAGAAACCCATATTTTTCGGGAAAATCCATCCGTTATAGTACGCATACGGGATGAAGGCACCGATGGCATATTCTTCTTCCTGGGGCAGATCAGTTCCCATTGGGACATCATCCATCGGTCTTTTTTCGGTGATACTACTAGCGAGAATTGGTTTGAAGATTTTTTCACTCCCTAAAAACACACCTGGTACTGTCGCAGTAAACGTTGAACAATATCCAAATGCAGTATCAAGAGAAAGCATGTTATGGATATATGTTGTACCGCTTCTCCAGTGTCCGATGATGAACAGCGGAGGTTGTTTAATTTTCGTCTGAGCTATAGCTTTGTTAAATTTTATATGCTCTTTGATGCGGAACGGTGCTATAATATTACTTAATACTGTCGCATACAATGCCCTCGGGAGGTATGGCATACTTATTCGAAATCTATTATGTGCGTAGAGACGAAGAAGGTTAGTAACACTCGCCCCAGCAAGTGGTTCATATTTTACATCAAAAACACTATTATGGAGCTGCAATGGTGTCGTCATATCGTGTAGGGACATACTTCTATGATATATAACAATTCGTGAAAATATTTTTTAGAGATAACTCCGTATCTTCTCTCCTGTTAAAATTGTTAAAGAACATCATTGTGAAGCCAAATACATTCCTATATTCCGATGTCTGTTCAAGAAATCGAGGATATAAGACAGTTTTTGTTAAATGAAATTAATCAATACTGATAACTATCATTTCTTAAGACTTTTACATGATATAAAAAGCTGTATATTCTCGTGGGAAAACTTCCAAGCAGCATACTTTGTTCTCTCTCATTTATTCACCAATTGAGGTTCAAATCTCTTTTTTTTAGCCATGGAGCAATGATCATGGAAGAATTAATGGTTTTTCTCCTGTTAGAATCAGAGGAGTGCAGGGGAAGGGATGTGAACCCCCTGGAGCATTAAAAATTGTCCGATTTTCTCCCGTTTTAATGACCGTGCTAATGATTAGTACTGGGGGGAGATGTGACAGCCTTTTTTACCGGTAAAAATATTTGAATAGAACGATATTCCAGATCTCTGATATCGGGGGACGGACTTAGAGTCCTTGGTTACAGTTCGCTCTATAAAAATGGATAAAGTGTAGGGGAAGGGATTTTGACTTCAAGTTTAAATCATTTAACTACTGGATTTTATTTTAATAGATATAACCTACCTTTGGAAATAGATAAAAAAAATCAGTTATTTTTCTTCTGTTTTCCCCATGCCTGTTTTATTACGGAATTTCGTTCGAGATAACGTTGCACGTATTCATCTGACACCTTGTTAAACACACAGGAAAAATTCACACAATGCGGACAATATAGCAAGAAAAACACCACGTAAAACAACGCTAACGTAAGCAAGGTTCCGACAAACACACCAATAACACCAAGCAATGACACAAGACTCGGACTATTCATCCAAAACATATAAACGCCATACAGCTCAACAAGCAAGGGATACGCTCCAAGAAACCCGAAACCAACCGCGGTACCGATTTTCTCCCACCAAGCGATCGGCTCAGGATGGAATCGCCAGATTTTCGGAGAAAAATGATTCTCCGTGCAATGTAAAAACAAGCGATCCTCCGCGTAATATGGACAATGACTGCACGTGATGCGAGGCTGAATCACCAAAAAAAACAACGCGGAGAAGATGGAAAACACAAGTAATGGCCATATGCTTCCAAGAATCACGCTGGTTACTCCGGTCCCCAGGATCGCCATGGTAATAAAAGACCCCTCAAGCAGATGAGAAACAATCACCTTATTCTCATCAGGTTTACAAAAGATTTCACCCTTATTTCCACAGGTTGAACATGGTGCATCGGGATCAAAGGTACACAGATCTGCATTATCTTTTGCCATAAACAAAAAGGGGAAACACATGCAGTATATAAAAACCGGCGATGGCACACGAACCAAATGTAGACAAAAGAACGGGAATATCTTTAAATTACGGAGTGTACTTTCGCCATATTACCATAAGAGGTACAAAGGAGTGTAATTCTATGACCGAAGACCTGGTGATGAGGACGGCAAACACTGAGACGCATTGCGCGATGTGCAGACTTGATTTTCTCGGAACCGGAGTCTGTCCATCAGGTAAAAAACATGGGTTTGTCGCCTATTGGCCTCAAGGGCGAATCGAAATCTATCGGGCGCTACAGGCCGGCACCCTGACACCAACACAACGACTCATCGATATCGCGGACACCTGCACCCTCTGCGGAGCATGCGATAAACAATGCTCCTTTATCACTAACAGACGACCCATGATTGTTCAGAAAGCCCTGAAGGAATATGTGAAGAAACTTGACACATCCACCCTTCAAAAAACACCTTCAGACCCGATCCTAGAAGCACTGCAACACATCGTCGGGGAACAATGGGCGACAAACGATCCTGCGATTCTTACCGCCTACAATAAAACGATCCTTGCTCCAACCCCAAGCATTCACGCCTATGCCGTCATGCCAAAAACAACACAAGAAGTAAGCGACATCATCAAGGTAGCAAATGCCAATAATCTTCCCTTTCTCCCGAGAGGAAATGGAACATTTCTCTCCGTAGCCTTACAAACTCTTTTAGCCGGACCGATCGGAATATCAAAGGGTATAATCCTTGATATGTCCCGGATGAACACGATCACCCTTCATAAGGATTCAACGACCGCGACAATCCAGGCGGGGGTCACTGCGTTTGATCTTCAAAAAACAGCAGCCTTACAGAACAAAAGAATCCTCGTTGGAGAAGCAGAGGCATACCTGTGTGCCAATGTTCTTTCCTTCGGGATCATCTCTACCTGGGGAAACACTTACGGCTGGGGCGCGGACAATTACACAGATGTTGAACTTGTGGATGAGAAAGGAAACATCCTCCATCATACCGGAGAATCCCTTAAAAATCCATATGCCACAAACCATGGACCCACCAGCCTCACCCTCCGTCCTTCTAATATCGTCACCAGTATGACGATTAAACTTCACCAAAAATCATCTGATGAGCATGCCATGCTCATCCCGTTCGATTCTCTTGAAGACGCCGTGGATTTCTCCTTAGATCTTGCCAGGAAAAACATCGGGGTATCGCTTGCGGTCCTCTCCAGTAAATATTTTTCAGATTTTATCTGCCCGACAAACGACATCGCCCATTCCTTCGAGCACGTTATCACAAAATATTTCCATATTAATTACCTCGTCGACATCATCTGCGACAGCAAGGATAAGCGCTATGTTGAAGACCATGCTGATGTCATCATCGATGAATCTATGATGAAAACATTTGTTCTTAGTACCCCAAAGCTCGCATCAATGAAAGATAGTGAATTCCTTAAAAAAATAGCACAAAAAGATAACCCCCTGAAAAACCTTTTTCAAGGACGAATGAAACGCATGGTCACAAAGATGGCGTTACATCCCTCCCCAGAACAAATCGGGGCTGCATTTGATAAAGACCTGAAAGATTTCTTCACCGCCCTGTACAAGAAACCAGAAATGACCAACCCCATCTGGTTGCATGAGTATCGTATCCTCCCTTGTCGTATGCTGCGTCAACGTATGTTTATGGTTCGAGGGGGATTTATGACAGCACAAAAAGACGTCATCCTCAAAGCATATGAGACGCTTAAAGAAGTCGGTGACAAATACCACAAAGAACATGCACTTGGGTTTATCAGTTTTCTTGACTCAGGAAAAATCGCATTCCTCGAATACGACTACTATTATGATCATACCAAACCTGAGGAACACCAAAATCTCAACCCATCTATCGTAGAATCATTAACAAAAGAGCTGTCCATCGACGGGTACCTTCCTATCGAGTTTTCTTTCCATAAGGGCCTCTATCGAAAAGAACAGGTATTCTATCCATTCCCAAAGGCACTGACCCCAGGAGAACTCCAACAATTTGGACAGATGGTTCAGCAAATCGTTAAAGGATAATTCTAACAGCATGCTTTCCTGTTTATCTGTTATCACTTACCAAGAGAGAGAAAAACCGGTGAATAGGAGATTTGACCGCCTATTTTACCAGTAAAAATATCCAAGTTATATCGAGATTTCAAAATGTTCAATGTCGGGTGGACATCGCACCCAGGGGTTACAGCTGCCTCTAATAAGATACTAACGGTGTGTAGGGGAAGAATTTTACCCTCTGGTTATCTTATTCTTTTTAAACATCGAGAATGTATTTTAAGGAAATAGATTATTACATAAAGAAAAGATCGAGGTAACTATTATGAAAATTGGGTTAGTGTACTATTCAAGAACAGGAAACACAAGACAAGTAGCAGAAATGTTAGAAAAAAAATTGAAAGAAAAAAAAGCTGAAGTTGACCTTATTGAAATTGAGCATGTCAAAAAACCTGGTTTTTTTGCTGCGGGTAAAGCAGGAACAAAACAACTGGAATTACCTATGAAAAACACTGATTTTAATATGGGTAACTATGATAGTATCATAGCTGGTTCTCCCACATGGAATAAAAGGCCTTCTCCTTTTATCATTACTTTTATCAACAAAGCTGAAAACATGAAGGGGAAAAAGATCGCTGTTTTTTCTACTGGTCTCAGTCCCATTGCTGATAGAGGTCTGTACAAAGAAATTTTGAAAACAAACTTGGAAAAAGCAGGAGTAAAACCATTTGATAGTTTCTTGGCATTACAATTTAAAAAAGATAGACTCGTTGATGGAGACCAAAATATCGACAATTTTGTCAATTCTGTCCTAAAAATGTAAAACTATTCGTAAGAATCCAAAATGTTGTTCAATATCATTCGATAAAATGGATGCACCCATCGGACAAGAAATTGGAGGGAATTCGACATAGCTGAAACTCCAAGGAGGTTACGAGATCTCCTCCTCATCTGCGGTATACTCGCCGCACTGCTTTATTTCTGTACTGATATACTCGCTGGCATGCTCTGGGAGGGATATAACTTCCTGGATCAAGCCGTCAGTGAGCTGTCTGCTGTGGGTGCTCCAACGAGGTCACTTGTCGTTGTGCTTCTGCTCGTGTATGATGTGCTTCTGATCGCATTCGGAGGAGGTGTCTGGACATATAGTCGAAAACGCGCTCTGCGTATCACGGGAGGTCTGTTGATCGGAATCGGGGTGCTCGGCTTTGTGGGCGTACCGTTCCCACTGCAACTCGGTGCTCCCGAGGCAACATTCGCCAATATCATCCACTCACTTCTTGCGGGTATCGTTGTCCTGTTCTTTCTGCTTGCGATTGGATTTGGGGCATTCGCA
>JBAZLE010000040.1:0-14250 GCA_041650455.1 Thermoplasmatota archaeon
AGGACAAATCGTTGAATTTGCGATGGTAAAAATCGTTTTGGCAAATCGACCAACGGAGGATGTTAGTGGTGAAAAGGTCTATTTGGCGAAGTCAAGTTACAAAGCTTGATTGACTGCGTTTCAAAATCGAATAATACGGTTAGATAGCATAATCTTTTAAATCATTCTATCTGATAATTACTATTCTTCTCTTTCAAAATGCATCCTGATTAATGGAGTAGCATCGAAATCTCCGAAATCAATGGTATACCCTGCATCCAGCCAGAGGTCACAGCTCGCACCGTAATTCCCAACAAATTCTCCTTCATCGTCATAGACGCTGATATTGACGTTTACCCCACCGTTTGAAATGACTCTGCAGCGCGCGGTCGTCTTCAATTGATACGTCTGACCTGGCGGTTGGGGAGTACCTCCGCTTCCATATACGATCAGATACTCGCAATCTTTTCCACCCTGGAACGTTATCTGCCTTCCTATAATGTTGAAATCAACCGATGACCCATCGGTCTTGTTTATCACACTCACTGGGTCTGTATCTTCCTTTAGCTCAAATGTTAAACTCTCTGATCGTTTGAAATGTATCGAGATGTTCTTGTTTGCCTGAAACTCTATCCTACCTATCTGACCAATATCTCCGATGTATTTGTCCCAATTCACCAGAGTGTATGAGTTGTTTCCGATGTTTGATGGGATTGTCGCTCCCCATGAGTAGAACCCTTTGGTGAAGGGATAGTAGTTCCCATTTCGCTCAAGAGCTTTTCCGCTCTGATTCGTCCTGGTGTAAATCGTCACATTCTTCATCTCTGATGGAGTATTAACATAAATCGTATTACCTGTTTTATAGACAGATGACGCGTTATAGAGTACGCCTCGATCAATGAGATCATGACCAAGCCCACTATTGACCGTGAACATGCCAAGAATGCTGTTCATTACCGTCCTGTACTCAGGCATGAATGCCCACGGGCTCGTCGCGTCCTTATAATGAAGGTTCCATGCGCTATTCCAAGGGGAATACCCTGCGTAGGATATTTTGGAATACTTAATGCCATCGATATTCTTGTAAAGATAATACTGTTGATAAGTATGCTCGAGTGTCAATGCCTTCTTGTTCGCGAGTTCCCAGGTGTAGTAATCGTATTTCACATTTGTACTGTCCAGCAAGAATATCCTTTTTCCCGAGGTGAACAGATCTATTGCCCCCTGATTGTTATACACAAGCCCGTAGTCGCTGCCTGTGAGAAACCCCTTCAAAGAATTCCGAGCGCTAAAGTAATACCCATACGGGATGGGGATCCTGGGGAGATTCTCATAGTTCGCCCAGGCGTATTTCAGAGAACTCGCATTCCGTAAATTCCCAATATAATACGGGGATGACACATCCGATCCATATCGGGCGACATTCTGCAGAAGCGCCCCGTGATCCACCCAAAGCATTGGATACGAACCGGTGAGTTGTTTCCATTCCGCAAGGATAGCAGCCACTTGTGCGGTGTTCAGATGAGTGTTCATCTTTAAAGAATGGGTATAGATCCCGTTTGTTTCTTGTTTCGAGATTGCATAATTCCTTAACGGTTCATCAACAAGACATTCCGAGTCGTATGCTTGAGAAGTTGAATAATTGAAGAAATAGGTTTGACTGACAGAAATCCCGTGGCTATTGAAGAACTCGAAGATCGGTTTTGTCATGTTATAGGTCATCTGGTCCGCGTGGATAACTGGAGAATAGGTAAAATCATAATTATTCTCAGGGTAGGCTATCCGGAACTCCGGATAATACTCCTGCATGTATTCCTCCAGTGGAAAATCGATGTCTCGAAACACCTTTAGATTATCTAACACAATCCCCGGATGTCCTGTGGTCAACAAAGAGAGATATACCGATGAGGAGGCAAAATCCCTTTGAATGTTTGAAATAGAATAGACTTTGTCGTCTATCCCAAGGGTTACCACCCCTGTTGCGTTATTGAAATGGGCAAACATCCGATGATACTCCGAATTGAGATACTGTCGTTGCAATTCCACATTCAGATATTTCGAGGCGGGTGTATTTGCATAATCTGTGTACCGGATATAGACATCATATCTGCCGGGATAAAACCCGAAATAAATGCTGCTGTAAGAATTCGTAATCAAGAGGCACAAGCTGCCTGCCCCGATGTTTGCGTAATTGTTCGTGACCTTAAACTCAAAATACGCTCCCTTGGCATCAGGGATATCTGCTCCACTTGGCGTCTTCATTTTTACGATTGCTTTGTCAGTTCCGGTTGAGCCTTCATTGAAATAGGCTGCTTTCGTGCCATCCCATCCGTCGACAAATGTTTCCGTCCATCCGTTTAGAGTCACCGTACAGTTGTCGTTGCTCTGCAGGTTAAAATTCGTAGTATAATCTGCTTTCTCTGAAAATGGACGTGAACCTGATGCGGTCGCCCTCTCAACAAATACGGGAATGCACACCACGACCAGGCAAACCATCACAAGGAGTACGGATATCTTTTTTCCTACTTCGTTCATACCCTCTTTTCCCTCATTTATACTACCCATGCACTGTTTAATGAATATATAAAATTACCGAAATCTATTCTTGTATTATCAAAAATAAATATCTCACATTTCATCGCAGGTCGTTTTTAAATATTTCTTCCCGTCTAAAAACGATGATTTCTCTATCTGTTCCTCTCATTGATATCATCTATATAATACATTATAAAAATTGGCTTATTACCAAGGTTTTCAATGATATATATTTTTAAAAAGGTAAAAACAAGTTTCTTGCTCTCTGTGATGATTTTTCCTTTTTCGAAAACAATTCCAGCGATGCATTTGTCACAACTCCTTGATATAATTTCAATATTACCAGAAAAAGAACTACCAAGAGAAAAGACACCTAGTTTTCTTTTCACTCGATTTTTTTAATGAGATTTGGAAGCACGTTCAACATTAAACCAATTAAAAACGCAAGAGCACCAATTATAAGCAGAATACTCACGATGATAGCATAGGGGATAAGAAGCACTTGGTTTTGATTATACATCTGTAAGGTATAGGTTCCTAACAGCAGTCCGATGACAATAGAGATAAGACCAGGGATGCTGAGGAATGTCAAGGGGTGTTGTTCTGCGACCACCCAAATAACATAACCCAATACAGAAAGACCATGGGATGCTGGGTTTTTTGTCGAGGTCTCAAGATCTGAATATTTACAGGTCACATTGGTGTTCACTACTTTCAGGCCTGACTCATGGGCTTTGATCAGCTGTTCGCTTTCCACGCTGAACGCGTCTCCTTTGAGTTTCGGGGTGATCGCTTCTACCGCTTTCTTATTGAACGCCCGGAACCCGCATTGACTATCGGTGACAAACCCACCGGTGCCCATGCTGGTGGTGTAATCCAAGACCCGTTTTCCGACCCGTCGCCACATCGGCATTTCCGAGTCATTTCCCACGCGGAACCCGATGGACACGTCATGTCCGTTATACATGACGTTCTCCAGTAGCGCTGGGATCTCCAAGGGGTTATGCTGCCCATCACCATCGATGGTAACCACGTAATCAAAATCATTCTGCAGCGCGTATTGGAACCCGGTCCGGATCGCAGCCCCCTTCCCCCGGTTCTTCTTATGGGAAATCACGTTTGCTCCTGCTTCTTTTGCGATTCTCTTCGTCTCATCGCTACTCCCATCATCAATAACCAATACTTCATTGACGAAACGCTTTGTTTTCAGAACAACACTGCCAATCGTCGCTTCTTCGTTACAGCAGGGTATTACCGCGAGAGTGCGTTTCAGAGTTTGTTTTCGCAAGCTTTTTTTCCTCCTCAAATGCATACTGTTATGATTCGTTCTCTATCGAGAGAGTATTTGCCTCTTATTAAATATATTCATATGAGCGCTATTTAAATATTTATGGACAATCGTTACCCGATTCCTTTACACATGTTTCTAGGAGAAAAAAACATTTTTATCAGGGTAAAAAAATAAGAAACGAAATGTTTAAATGACTGCAAAACAACACTTCTTTTCACAAGATTCAAACGTCGTGAGGAAAGAACTGATGAACCTAAAGATATTTGCTTACGGGTTTTTTTTAATGCTCCTCTGCGCAACACCTGTGATAGTGGCAACTTCGTCTCTTCCTCTAATTCGGCTCCCCACTGACTTGGTCACCATGAAGGCGGTGTATGGAACCACCAGTTATTTTGACATGATGCTTTCTGATATTCCTGAAGGATTCGACATCATGAATGGCGCCTATCACGGCTGGTGTTTACAAAAAACCATCAACATGACACAACATGTGAACCATTCCGTTCTTCTCTATTCCTGCTACGACCCGGCTCTCCCTCTCGAGTTTCGGAATAGTCATTGGGATAAAATCAACTATCTCCTGAACAACAAACAGGGAAACGCGAAGAGCGTACAACAAGCAATCTGGTATTACACCAACAACGAAGACTGTTCTGAAGACCCTGACGCTTTCGCAATGGTCCTGGATGCTGAGAGCCACGGTGCCGGTTTCATCCCTTCTATCGGGGAGATCCTCGCCGTCCCCATCCAAGGCGTTCCTGCAATCCAACTGTCCTTTTTGGAAACCATACTTCCCACCCCTGGTGATCTCGAAGGGCTGGTCTGGCATGACCTGAACACAAACGGCTTGCAGGACGCAGGAGAACCAGGGATGAGCGCCATCGTGGTTCATCTCTACCAAGACAACAATTTCCTGATTCACACCACGACGACAAATAGCAAAGGGTACTACCAGTTCAATGAACTCGCTACCGGTTTCTATTATGTTCAGGTAACACTCCAGGATGGGTATCGCTTCAGCCTGCAGAACATGGGAATCAACGATACCATTGACAGCGATGTCGACATCATCGGAAAGACCCCCGTCTTCCTTATCACCATCAACCATAGTACACAACGATGGGATGCAGGGATGTATCAACCCGCTTCCTCTAAACCAAACACCCCAACGAATCACCGGCCCACCGCAGACGGCACCGCTGGTGAGCCCTATAACGGTCGGGTCCATGAGAATATCACCTTTGACGGATCACGCAGCTACGATAGGGACGGGAGGATTATCTCCTGGCGATGGGACTACGGCGACGGCACCACGGGAACAGGGGAGATTTCCATTCATAGGTACAATTATGTAGGATCCTACCCTGTAAGTTTAACTGTCACCGACGATCTCTTTGCCACGGATACCTATACCACCACAGCACACATCAGTTCAGAGAACAACCCACCATCCACCCCAAATATCAATGGACCGACCTTTGGTCATGCACACAGCAGGTATGACTATCTCATTGTCGCAATAGACCCTGATGAAGACGATCTCCGTTACATTATCGACTGGGATGATGAGAACACAGATGCCACCCCTCTCTTGCCTAGCGGCCATGCGCTCTCCACAACTCACCTCTGGGAATCGTATGGATTCTATACCATACAAGTCAACGCCCGGGATGAACATAATGCGACTTCAGATATCTCCCAGCTGATCATCGCAATTGATGTACGATATGTCGGAGGCTTTGGCTACCTCATCGATACCAACAGCGATGGCATCTTTGACCTGTTCCATAGCAACAGCACTGGTATTGAAACACCAGTGAAAAGACTCGATAACGGAGAATATCTCATCGACACCGATGGTGACGGCGACTGGGATATCATTTATAACCTTACTACAGACCAATACCAGACCTATCAAGCCGTTCCCATACTCGAATACTTCCTTACTATTCTTATTATATTATTGTTAGGTATCCTTTATTTCTTCCTTCGGATAAAAAAACAAACAAGGATATTACGTAGCAAACTGAAGAAAAAATATTAACATACCAGGATTTCTTATAAAACGTATCCACAATTTTAACCTTTGTTTATACTTATAAAAGAATTATTTTTTTCTTCTTTTTTTTAAAAAATTGATTATAAAATGCATAAACTGCATCTAAATATGACCGTGAGAATAACTAAAAGGAACCTTTAAATAAGAGCTAATGAATAAACCGGTTCAAAAACATATAAAAGACTTGTGAGGTAGATGGAGAAATGAAGAAATGGATAATAGCAGCAAGTATATGCATTCTGATAATTTGCTCAGTACAGCCGATAGTCCTAGCACAAAATGAACCTACAGTTTATTTACCTAGTGTAACTGTTTATATGACCCCAAATGATGGTACAGATTCTTGGTTTGATTTTACTATATATGATGTCCCTCCTGGGTATGATATTACTGATGATATATATCCTGGTTGGTGTGTTCAACAATTGAAAGAAATGGAAGAGGGTCCCAACCATCCTGTAAAACTGAAATCATGCTATGCTGACGATCTTCAAAACGGTTTTGAAAATATTAATTGGACCGCAATTAACTATATTATCAACCATAAACAAGGGAAAAACAGATTAAGTGTTCAGAGGGCGATTTGGAACTTTACAGATAACTTGGACAATACAGGGTATCCTGGTGCACAAGCAATCGTTAATGATACGATGATAAATGGTCCAGGATATGTTCCTCAAGCTGGGGAAATTCTTGCTGTCGTAGTTGAAGGAGCAGAAGGTGCACTTCAATTAGCATTTTTAGAACTCATTATCCCCGACCCTTATGATGTTAAAGGTCTGGTATGGGAGGATACGGACAAAGATGGTATTCAAGAATGGACGGAAAAAGGACTATCTGGTGTGACTGTTGAACTCTATCTCAGCAACGACACACTTTCCCAGACAACCACGACAGACGCTCGAGGAGTCTTTATTTTCACTGACATCACTCCCGGGGAATATTATCTAAAATTCACTCTAAAATCTGGTTATAACAAATTCACATTAAAAGGCGCAGGAAGTGACGATACAATTGATAGCGATGCTGATACCACGACAGGAAAAACGATTGGGTTTACTGTCTCTGAGAATGAGAGTATCACAGAATGGGATGCTGGGATGTACATCCAAACATCAGGTGGAGAAGAACCAGAACCACCTGAAGAAGAACCTTCAAACACACGGCCTACCGCGGATGCTACCGCAGGAGAACCTTATCGAGGATTCATCAATGGGATAGTCACCTTTAATGGATCAAAAAGTTATGATTACGATGGTCGCATCATCTCATGGCGCTGGGTCTTTGGAGATGGTACCAATGGGACCGGGGACGTCACCACACATGTCTACACAACTCCTGGGGTCTATAACGTTAGCCTCCTGGTCATGGATGATGATTTTGCAACCGATATGTATACAACAACCGCTACTATTACCGAAGAAAACAATGCACCAGCAAAACCAGTCATCGCTGGTCCACTCTCCGGAGTTACAACTGTGAACTATCTCTACACGGTCGTTGCAATCGATCCTGATGGAGATAATCTGAGGTATTTCATCGACTGGGGAGATAATACCCAAGACAATTCATCCTTCCTAGAGAGCGGAACCAACCATGAATTCTCTCATCAATGGACCACACCAGGATTTTACACGATTCAGACCTATGCACAAGACATCTTCAATGATACCTCAGACACCACTCAAATAAAAATCGCTATTGCGGTTTCCTATGTGAAAGACTATGGATATCTCGTCGATAATAACGGTGACGGTGCCTATGACAAATTCCACGCTAATGCAACCGGGGTCGAAACGCCAGTCAACCAACAATCCAACGGCGCTTATTTGATAGACACGGATGGGGACGGAAAATGGAACATCGAGTATAATCCTGGATCCGGTGAAACACAGGACTACCAGGAAACACCGCTACTCCAATACGCACTCATTATCTTGGGTATTCTTATCATCGTCTTGTTAATACTCTATTTCGTATTAAGGAACAGACGGAAATCCAAGACAATCAGTAAAAATCAAGAGTCAAAACAAAAATAACCGTACTAAAAAAATCTTTTTTTCCTTTTTTTCTTTTCATAATTAAGAAATAACAGTATCTGATAAGTTTTTATAGATAAGCAACATAAGCGGTACGAGAACAAAGGGATTTTAATGA
Source organism: Thermoplasmatota archaeon (assembly GCA_041650455.1). GTDB lineage: Archaea > Thermoplasmatota > E2 > DHVEG-1 > DHVEG-1 > SM1-50. The sequence continues at coordinate 8,022 of JBAZLE010000040.1, forward strand.
GAAACAAAGGTATGATACTTGGCATAGCTGTGTTATTGCTCGTCGTAAGTCTCAGCGGATGCCAAGAAACAAGCAACCAGGACAACAATCACCAAACAAACAACACGACGAATAATTCAACAAATACCTCCAATGGGAATCAAACAAACAATACGACAAATGGAACACCACAAAACAACATAACCGCAAACACGTTTCTCGGAGACTGGGAAGTTGTTGATCTCTCCCCTGACTACGAGACATGGTCGTTTTATTCAAACCTCTCCGCAAAAAATTATCTTGCTCAGCAGTTTGAAGGAAACACTATCACCACAATCGTTTGGTTTAATTACACAATCGATCCCACTACCCTCTGTTTCTCCACAAAAGACGAAACACCAGGGTCACCGAACTATATTTCCATGTGCTATTCCTACGTGTTCAGCGAAAATGCCACTCGTCTCCTTCTTTCTTCAAATGGTATTCCCATCATGGATTTACGTAAAATGCCTGTAGAGGATATCTTTATTTACATTTGATGAATACACACGAAATCTTCAAAATAAACAATCAACTTCAAATGTAAAAAAAAGTAAATATAAAATCCTAATTTCGTCATTCACTTGATATCCGTAATGTTTTTATAGGAGTGATACTTATTAACTATTACTTCTTTGGGCGGAGGTAAAGATGTATGAAGAAAAGAGGGTATTATCTCTATGTGTTGCGGGACGGTTGTGAGATCGTCTACTATGGCATCACTCATAACCGAGATCGAAGCGTGCTTGAACAAGAACATAGCGACAAGAACTGGACGAACTACAGCATCGTCAAAGGACCACTGCTTCGCGAACATGCAAACAATGCAATAAAGTCTGTCATAGATTTTTATCAGAATTTGCATGGGGAACTCCCTCGCTATAATGTGTAAAAGAATAGACGATCGAGGAGACCTTTCTTTCCTTTTTTGATCCTTTTTAGGAAGAAAATTGGTTTTTCTCTCTTAATTGAATTCATATTTTTTTTAAAATAGATTGTTTATTATTTTTTCAATATGCTATTTTTTCGAGATAGATATTAATAATACCAATGACAAAAGATTTCATGGTATTTCGTATCATATTTCGGGAGATGGACGAGATGAAAAAGATGAAAAATTACGGGGTAGAAAAGAGGGGTGTTCTTCGTTCAACAGTATGTGCTGTGTTGATATTATTGATGATTATTCTTCCTTCTTCAATTAAGGCAGATGGCCCGACTCTCGTCCAAGTCAGCCCTGCAAGTTCAACCGTCTCCGCAGGTCAGACCTTCACCATCAGCATCGCCTGTACACCAGGTCAAAGCATCAAATCGTACGAGTTGGACCTCTCGTTTAATCCAACACTCTTACACGCGAACTCCGTGACTGAAGGAACGATTTTTACTGGGTACACCACGTTTTTCAACGCAGGGACGATTAACAACACAGCAGGGACCATTTTAGATATATACGGGTTGATCGTAGGAACTGGGGGTGTCACCAACCCTGGGACGCTCGTGTCGCTCTCATTTACCGCTCAGGCTGCCTCTGGAACTACCACCATTGGTCTTTTCGACGTGGGGATCACCAACGAGTCCGCCTATGTCCCGATCACAGTAACAAACGGGACCGTGACGCTGCGTGAGTTCACCTTGACGGTGACCCTCGATGGATCAGGTTCAGTGACGAAGAATCCGAACTACGCCACGTACCCCTATGGAACTGTGGTACAACTCACCGCGGTGCCCACTACCGGATGGGTGTTTACCTCTTGGTCGGGGAACCTCTCCGGGAGCACTAACCCTGCTTCGATTACCATGACTGGGAATAAATCCGTCACCGCGCATTTCACCGCAAATCAATATACCTTAACCATCACAACCACGGGCTCAGGGACGGTGACGAAGAATCCAAATCAAGTTACTTACAACTATGGACAAGTGGTGACAGTCACTGCTGTGCCTTCGGCAGGATGGGCGTTTGAATCTTGGACCGGGGATCTTACCGGCAGTCAGAATCCGACAACGATTACCATGAATGGGAACAAAGCAGTCGTCGCTCATTTCGAAGACGCCCTGCTTCCCCAGATATTGAATATCGCTCGTACGACCTCTGACCCGTTAGACACCAGCCCCACCTACGGATGGGTCAACATAAGCTGCACGGTGACCGATAACGTCGGCGTCTCCCAGGTGGTCTTACGGATTCATACCCCTGCTGGCAGCTGGAATAATGTGTCCATGACTGCAGGGTCTGCAGGGAAGTATTACTATCGGACGACCACAGCGTTCTCCATGGCGGGTAACTACAGCTACTCCATCCGAGCGATTGACACCAATAATAACATCAATACCTCCAGCACCATCCTTTTCTCCATGCCACCGAACTGGGACATCAATAATGATGGAACCTGTGGCATCTTTGATTTCGTCTTGATTTCCAATCATTATGGTCAAAGTGGCACCAATGGATGGATCAGGGAGGACGCAGATAACAATGGATTGATTCAGGTACTTGACCTCGTGTATGTTTCCAATCATTACGGCGAGACCTGGTGGTAAGAAAACGCATCCTTATCTCTCTTTTTTTCTTGTCTCTCTATGGATAGGATGTTTTTCAGTATGAGGATCTGCGCTCATCACGTAAAAGAAGTCCTGCCCAGAGAATCCCAGTTATTGTTTTTTCTTCACATCAATGATTTTTTGTTGTTCTACTGGCAGTTTCATTTCTTTCTCATAGGAGATGATAAACTTCATCAGCTCGGCACCACGTAACGTGAGTGCATACTCATGGGTCTCGCGCCGCTTGGATCGAATCGGCTGTTTTTTGATGATATCTAATGATTGGAGGATGTTCAGACGTCTTGAAAGTGAGGTTTGGGAAAAATCAATCTTCGCGTCAAGCTCTTTGTACTGACGGGGGTTTTCATCAAGAAGCGAAAGGATATCACAGGTCCCATCTAACCCAAGAATTCTTCCCAATTCCTTGCTTTTTTCAAATAAGGAAAGAACAATATGGGCTGGTGATGCCCGCTTACTTTTATTGTTCATTGTAAATTTTAAATCTCTTTCTCCTATATTAACGTTCACATCCTGTTTGTTTCAATGATTGAACATATCAAACTCTGATTGTATCATATATTGAACCTCTCAACATCTGATACTGTCAAGGTATGTTTGAAAAATCCTAAATAAAATTATACCTATTTCAATCTGCAAAGGAGAGACAAAAACAGAGATGGATACGATACGGTGGTTCTCACTAGTGAGGCATCATCATTCCAAGAGATGAACATCACAGGAGGAGTATTTCCTTCTGATGTTCCTCTCTGCCGTATCATAATCTAATACGAACGTCTAATACGAACTCCGCCCGGTAAACATGAGAATTCATTCGGAGTGGGATGGGATGAGAAAAAAAGATAATCGAAAAAGAAATAGTATTCTTGCAACAGTTGTTATCAGTCTCTTGTTTTTCATAGGATTACTCCCGTTCCATGTAACCGCAGATGATCCCACCCTTGTCTCTGTCACACCTTCAAATATGACCGTCACTGCTGGTCAAACATTCACTCTGGACATCTCCTGTATTCCCGGTCAACCAATGAAAGCCTACGAATTAGAGGTTTCCTTTAATCCAGCCTTATTACATGTGAACTCGGTCATAGAAGGGACGATTTTTACGGGATATACAACGTTTTTCAATCCAGGGATCATAAACAACAACACAGGAAGAATCATCGATATCTATGGTTTAATTATGGGTAGTGGTAGCGTTTCAACCCCTGGAACCCTTGTATCTCTCTCATTTACAGCTCAGATGATTTCCGGGACATCAACCATCAACCTTCTCCAGGTTGGTATTACCAACGACACTGCTTATGTTCCAATTATGGTAACAGATGGTACCATCACTTTGCGAGAATTCAATCTAATAATATCAATAGATGGATCGGGAACTGTGACAAAAACCCCCAATCAAACAACCTACCCATATGGAACCGTTGTCCAACTCACTGCTGTCGCAAATACCGGATGTATATTCAACTCATGGAGCGGAGATCTCGCCGGAAACACAAATCCTATATCGATTACCATACATGGGAATAAATCAGTTACCGCGCATTTTACCTCAAATCAATGCACATTAACAATAACAATAAATGGCTCTGGAACGATAACAAAGAGTCCGAATCAACCCACCTACGACTATGGGCAGGTGGTGACAATCAATGCCGTACCAACAACGGGATGGGCGTTCAGCTCCTGGACCGGGGACCTTACAGGCAGTCAGAACCCGACGACGATTACCATGAATGGAAACAAAGCAGTCGTTGCTCATTTCGAAGACACCCTGCCTCCCCAGATATTGAATATCGCTCGAACAACCTCTGACCCGTTAGACACCAGCCCCACCTACGGATGGGTCAACATAAGCTGCACGGTGACCGATAACGTCGGCGTCTCCCAAGCAATCTTACAGATCCATAACCCTGCTGGCAGCTGGAATAATGTGTCCATGACCGCAGGGTCTGCAGGGACGTATTACCATCGGACGACCACAGCGTTCTCCATGGCAGGCAACTACAGTTATTCCATTCGGGCAACCGATTTGTACAATAACCTGACTACATCAAATGATATATTCTTTTTCATGCCGCCAAACTGGGATATTAATATAGATGGTAAATGCTTGATTTTAGATCTTGTATTGATATCAAATCGATATGGTCAAACTGGCGTTGATGGTTGGATCCGTGAGGATGCAGACAATAACGGTGAAGTTCAGGTTTTAGATTTAGTGTACGTTTCGAATCATTACAGTGAGTTTTGGTAAGAGCGAAAAGAAGAATACTTTTTTTCAGAAACCATATATCTTTTCTCCTCTAGAGACTGCTATGATTTTCCCTGTATTTTTTTCATTTTGGTATTCTAACGGAGAGGCTTTAAATAGCGATATTGACACAATATTTCATGCTATTAGATAGCATCTAGCAATAGGTAGGAGATGGAAACGAAATGAAAAGAATATCAACCCATAAAAAAACCAATGCAATCATACTTGCTCTCCTCTTACTCACGATACAAGGACTCATCATTCTTCCTTTAACCTCAGCAGCACCTCCAGACTGGGATGTCAACAACGATGGTGTCTGTAACCTTATCGATTTCATAAAAATATCCAATCGAATGGGACAGAGTGGAACACCAGGATGGATTAGAGAAGACGTTGATAAGAACGGACACATTGAAATCCTCGATCTTGTTCCAGTATCAAACAATTACGGAAACACTTATACAGAAGAATCCATGCCACGAATACAAAAATTATCCATTAGTTACCTCTCAAGTATCAATCTACCAGCAAACCAACAATTCCTCGCTGAACATTTCGATTTGATAAGTTGCGGTAAAACAGCTCACAATGCTGCAGCAAATATCAAAACATTAAACCCAGATATTACTATCTTGGGATATTATTGTGCTATAACGATGCATACATATTATTCAGACTGGGACTACGTCAACCAATACGAGAATTGGTTTGTACATGATAACTATGGTAATCGTGTTCGTGCAAGTAGTCACGGTGGATATCTAATGAATCCTGCCCCAAATCTTACACCTAACGCACCATATCATTCATGGAGCGATTATTATGCTCAAAAAAGTAAACAATTCCTTATAAATAATCCTCACTACGATGGTATCTTTGCAGATAATGTTGCAATGAATCTATCAGAGGCAGGATATTCCTGGACTGTTCCTTATAACGAATTTCCCCAAAACATTTTGAATAATTGGGGAATTTGGACAATAGCACATATTCAGAATCTACAAACAACAATAGGAAATAGCAAAATCATACCGAACGCTTGGAAATGGACACAAATATGTAATAATGTCACTGGAATTCATTTCTGGGAAGGATTTATCCACGGTAGAAACCATGAGCTGACACAAGCAGGATATGGTGAATATTACACTCTCTATGCAATCGACACACTCCACACTCAAGCAGAGAAGGGAAAAGTTATCGCTGTATTAAGCGGTACAAAAAATGCTGATAACAATCCTATACTAGCTCGTCAACATATGTTGTTTACTTTAGCTTGTTTCCTCTTTGCAGTCGAAGATATGTCTAAAAGTTACTATGGATGGAACTTCTTTGACGATGACGCAAGTCATGGGTGGTACCCAGAGATGGATTACAAGTTCGGAAACCCAATTG
>JBAZLE010000041.1:0-14167 GCA_041650455.1 Thermoplasmatota archaeon
ACTGGTTCGTGCTATGTTTTCATACACACAGGTGAAGGATGGGTTGAAGAAACAAAAATACTTGCATCAGATGGTCAAATCAATGATTTTTTTGGCCGCTCGGTCTCACTTGATGATGAATATGCGATTGTTGGCGCATGGGGCGACAATGGGTCTTCAGGGTCTGCCTACGTTTTCAAGCAAACCAATACGAGTTGGACCGAAGAGGGAAAATTAACTGCTACAGACGGTGCAAGCGATGATCGATTTGGGTATCAAGTTGCCCTTGAGGGACGAAACGCGATCATCGGAGCGTATCTTGATGATAACAGTAATGGAATCGATGCGGGTTCTGCATACGTATTTACACGAGAAGATGCAAATCAACCACCGAGTACACCAAGTATAACGGGTCCATCGGAAGGAAAAATAAAAGTCCCTATTAATTACACTTTTTTGACAATTGACCCTGACGGTGACGAGGTACACTATCGTATTGATTGGGGAGATGGAACAACCAGCGGCTGGGTTGGTCCGTATTCCTCAGGTGAGGAGATAACCCGAGCACACACCTGGTCAAAAAAAGGTGACTATACGATTAAAACAAAAGCAAAGGACAACAACGGTGCGGAAAGTGAATGGGGTGAACTACCGGTGACTATGCCCTCCACATATCACCTTTCATTCCTGCAATGCTATGCTACATTATTTGAACGATTCCCTTATGCCTCTCTCATACTACGATACCTATTGAGACGCTAAATCCTCCATCTTAGCCTTTTTGAGGAGCTGATGTTCCTAACCAGAGTTATTTCTCATCAGAAATCGAAGTGTTTCTGAGGGCATCCTACCTATTTGAAAGCGTAGAATAAGCGAATATTTGCTTTGGAGAAAAAATAATAAACCCGTAGTCTACTCCCCTAGAGTTCACCATGGAGCGATTTACGAAATTCAAAACAATGATTTTCCCCCGGGAAGTCATTGTTGGTCATAATACGACTGATCAGATTAAAGGGATCTGCAACCACCTTGCACCGGGTAACAACATCTTGCTGGTTTGTGATAAAAATACCAAAAAAATATCGGGGGATCGGATTGAAAAAATCCTCGCTGGTGCCGGATATGACATTAACATGGTGGTCCTTTCGCTGCCGTTGATAAAACGTGATGTGTTTCCAGCCTGGCCAACGATCCGTGAAGTGAACACGGTCATAAAAGAAGCAAAGAGAACAGGGTCAGATTTCCTCCTTGGTGTTGGTGGAGGCTCTGTTATCGACGTCACCAAATGCGCTGCGTATGAACTCACATCGAATTTTGTCAGTGTCCCGACGTCTGCTTCACATGATGGCATGGCGTCCCCTCGGGCGGCACTGAAAGATAAAAAAGGTTCCATTTCAAAAACTGCGGTATCACCCATGGCCGTGCTTGCGGACACCGCAGTGATCATGAGAGCCCCGTACCGTATGCTTGCCTCAGGGTGCGCTGATGTGATCTCCAATCTGACGGCAGTGAAAGACTGGGAGCTAGCACATCGCTTGAAAGATGAAGAATTCAGCACCTTTGCTGCGTCCCTCTCGACGACCTCCTCTCAACTGCTCCTGAATAAAGCAGAGGATATCCGCACCGGGCTTGAAGAAGCGGTCTGGCAGGCGATTAAATGCATGGTCGTCTCAGGGGTCGCGATGAGTGTCGCGGGCAACACGCGCCCTGCATCGGGTGCTGAACATATGTTTTCTCATATGCTTGATTCCATCGCACCAGGAAAAGCATTACACGGAGAACAATGCGGGGTTGGTTCAATCATGATGATGTATCTGCATGGTGGAGACTGGCAACAAATTCGCGACGCGTTAAAGATGATTGGGTCGCCGACTACAGCAAAAGAACTGGACATCCCGAAGAAAAAAATAATCCAGGCGCTCATGGGTGCACAGAAGATACGACCTGATCGCTATACCATTTTAGGTGAGCTTGGCCTGACGGAGGACGCGGCCAAGAAGCTGGCGAAAATAACCGGAGTGATTTAATGGTCCTTGTGACACTGGTTGGGGAGCAACTTGCAGTGGAGGGCGAAGAGTTCATCTACCTCGGTTCAAACAGCGAATGCAGAAATTGTCAACTAAAAACCGTCTGTTTTAATCTCAAACCCGGGAGAAAGTATCGGATTACGAAATTACGAGACAAAACCCATGATTGTACCATCCATGAAGGAAAGGTCATTGTTGTTGAAGTCGAGGAACTTCCGTTAACCGTTGCGATCTCGAAAGAACCAGTGGAGGGTGCAGCCATCACCATTGAAAAAAAAGACTGTAAGAACATTGGGTGCGATTCTTATGATATTTGTACTACGACCGCATTTCAAAATGGCCGGACGTATACGATTAAAAAAGTGTATGAAAGAATCACCTGTCCGAAAAAATATCAGTTATATAAGGTGGATGTTTCTGAGTAATTAATACGGATGACGTGATAAATTTTCCTTGAAAAAGAAGAAAGGAAAAATGAGGAAGTCTAAATCTTGGCTTCCGCTTTTAACAATTTTACCTTATCGAGTTTCTCCCAGGTAAAATCTGGTTCTTCTCGGCCAAAATGACCATAGGCGGCAGTGTTTTTGAAGATGGGACGACGCAGATCAAGTTGCGCGATAATATCAGCAGGTTTAATCGGGAAAAACTCTCGGATGATTTTTTCGATACTGGCAAGAGGAATCTTGTTGGTCCCAAAACAGTCGATGTTGATAGAAACCGGCTCTGCCACGCCAATCGCATATGCAAACTGAATTTCACATTTCTCTGCTATCCCTGCTGCGACAAGGTTTTTTGCGATATATCGCGTCGCATAGGCAGCACTACGATCGACTTTACTGGGATCTTTACCGGAGAAAGCTCCCCCGCCGTGTCTGCCGATGCCGCCATACGTATCCACGATGATTTTTCTTCCCGTTAATCCTGCATCTGCGTACGGACCACCACGCACAAACGCACCGGTCGGATTCACGTGATAAATGGTATTTTTATCGATCCACTCATGGCATACTGGTTTAATGATAGTCTCAATGACATCCTTTTCTATCCTATCATGGGAAACCCCGCTATCATGCTGTGTTGACACGACTATTGTATGGGCACGTAAGGGTTTGCCTTTTTCATCGTATTCGATGGAAACCTGAGATTTCCCATCAGGCCGGAGATAGGGGATCCGACCGGTCTTTCTCATTTCAGATAATCGTTTGGTCAGCTTATGCGCAAGAAGGATGGGTAAGGGCATAAATTCCTTGGTTTCATTACAGGCGTACCCGTACATCATTCCCTGGTCGCCCGCCCCCTGTTCCTTATGGAGATTTTTCACGGCAGTGACTCCTTGAGAGATATCGGGGCTTTGCTCCGTGATCTGAACCCAAACCGAACAGGTCTCCCATTCAATCCCATATTCTGACTTGGTGTATCCTATCTTTTTTATGGTATCACGGACGACATGAGGGATGTCGATGTAGGCATCAGTGGTCATTTCCCCAAAGACCATGACGCCCCCATTCTTTGTTCCGGTCTCAATCGCAACCCGGGAGTTCTTATCCTGCCTGAGTGCTTCATCAAGGATTGCATCAGAGATTAAATCACACATTTTGTCAGGATGTCCTTCAGTAACAGATTCTGAACTTATGATAATTTTTCGTTTTTCCATAAACTCACCCGTTAAAGAACCTGGTTTATAAGAAACTCCAGAACTCAAAGGAATTTATTAAGTTTATCAAACGTAAGAGCAGAGTAAAAAAAATAAAAAATGGGGGTGATTACCCGATTTTTCTGGTTGTCGTCCACATGTCGTCTTCGATGGTGTTGTAGATATCGTCATCAGAGACGTTCTTTGGTTGTTTTTTATCAACCAACAGGGTACTTCGTTCCAGGTTATGTTCTTTTGAATAGCGGGCGATAGTGTCTTTTTTGAGACGCCAGTAATGCGTTCGCCATTCCCTTCCATCATATAAGGTGGTTTCTTCCCGCTCGGTCGTCAGCATCCCTTCTTCTTCGAGAATGTAGAACAACTGTCGATCCTCCGGGTCCAGGACGTTGTCAATGACCCGGTCGTCGAACCCGAAGATATCCATGACAAAACCGGCATCTCGTCTCGCCTCCTCGATGTCGATACCGACACGATTGGCGATTGCTTTTGATAAATCATCGAGTGTTATAATTGTCATAAAAACCATTTCCCTTTCTACCTTCACTCCTTTTCGAGATCGCTTCCTTCCATTACCTTTTATTCGAAACCAATTCGCAATATATCTGTACAGACCTTCTATATATACTTTTCTCTATTTGTCAGGTTTTTTGTGCGATTAATGGTCAAAAACAGAAAAAGAAGGAGCGTTTAAGCTAAAATAGAGGGTACCCGATACAAGACCTGGTGAGTGAATGGAGCCTGCCCTTCAAAAACGATTACTCCAGAGACTTCAAAACATTGAGAGAAAAGAGTTGCCAACCTTTCATGTCGTCATGCTTCCTGATTTCTTCGTCGACCATTTTGTCTTTTTTGAAACAGTGGAACAACCCTGCCATGCGATACAGACCCTTGCCAAACAAGGGGGAGGAAATCTCCCGGGGGTTGCTCAACAGATTCATCAGGGGGGAAACGCTGCAAATACCGCTCTAGGACTCGCCAGTCTTGGTATGAGTAGCCATCTTATTTGTCAAACGACGCCCCTGGGGTTGCATCTGCTCCAGTATTTTTTAGGGAGACAGGGGGTGGATCTCTCCGGGGTACGCACTGATGGGAGTTTGGCGATGACGACCGTCGTTGAGCTGCAGAACCCTCGTGCAAACATCATGCTTGGAGACCCCGGATCGGTTGCGACGTATCGCTTTGAGCACTTACAAGACCATGACCATGAGCTGCTGGCGTCTGCGAGTCTCGTCGGAGTGACTAATTGGAATCTGAATCGATATGGAACCGACCTTGCCTGCAAGGTGTTTGAGGAGGCGAAAAAACATCAGGTGAAAACGTTTTTTGACTCAGGCGATCCTTCTCCGAGGATTGATGATATTCCAGAGTTGTTTGAGAAGGTATTGAAGAACCCACACTTGGATGTATTCGGTCTGAACGAAAATGAACTGCGGTATTACAGCAAGAGTACCTGTCAGACCCATGATGAGATGCTCGCTGCTGTTGAAGCATTGAAAAGGAACATACCAGCACGGATAGATGTACATACCTCTCAATTCTCAGGCTCATTGCAGGAACGTCTGACCGTTGTCCCCACCCTCTCCATTCCAACAGTGTATCGGTCCACCGGAGCAGGCGACATCTGGAATGCAGCGAATATTTTTGCGGACCTTCTCAGTTTTGCTGATGACGAACGTCTGTTGTTCGCCAACATCGTTGCAGGACGGTATATCGCTTCATCAGAAATACTTCCGCCACGCCTTGACATGCTTATTAATTTTATTAAGAGTAATCTATAAAATAAAAATTTAGCCGTGGCAAATCCTCCGTACCTCAGAGAGTTATAGGAAGGTATTTATACAAAATATATTAATTCTATAAAAAAATTTATATACTATCTCTCCTTATCAATTTCAGAATGGGGGAGGCAAACATTTTTTTAATCTCTCCTCACCACCTTCAAACTTCCCCATTCTCTCCTTATTCGTTGTTCATTAAGAAAACAACATTCTTTTTATTCTTTTAGCAATTTTCGTCCGATATTTTTCATCGGTGATGAGCATCAGGACCCAATCAGGGGCGATACGCGAACGAATCGCTTTGGCAATGGGTGTAAAATCATCCAGGCTCTTCACATGATCTTGGTCGATCACCTGGATATCAGTGTTATTGATGCGTGGCTCCGCACGCAACAACTCCGGTCGCGGGATATCAATAATGATATGACCCTTCGGGATACCAAATGCAGCTTCCAGTTCCCGTTCTTTCTGACGCCGGTACGACACCTCCTCAAGCGCCTTCACCCTCTTGAGATCCTCCTTCCTCAAATCAAACAAGGAAACCGCATAGGCTTGTTTGAAGAGATCCCGATATTTCAAACGAGTGATGATCTCCTGTTGATACCGACCCATGGTTTTCAGAGAAGTCATGATTTCCGCATCCGTCATCCGGAAAAACTCAAACGGCTCTGCGTCCGGTATTTCCTCAATCGCCTTTGAAAGCATCAGCTCCGGGATACGAACCGTTTTATGGAAATACACCGACGAATACATAAGCGCACGAGCCATCAGGATGTTTTCGACGACGCTGACCCCTTTGCGCATCATCGCCAAATTCCCCTTATAAATCATCATCGTTCTTAAAAGACGTTGGAGATCGATCATTCCGTACGCGACACCGGTGTAATACGCGTCACGCATGAGGTAATCCAGCTGATCCACATCAATCGTACTATTCAAGAGTTGACTGAGGTACGGTTTTTTCGATAGCTTCCCCCGGATGATCGCGACAATCTCTTTTTTGTTCACTTGATGTTTCTGAAGGATTTCATGCACCGAAGGCGCAGAGATGAACTGTTGTTCATTGCCATCAAAAACAGTAAAGTCTCCAAGAATCAACTTCTCGGTAAGATCCACATGGTCAACACCAAATCGCTGAAGAAGAATAGCCTCTAAGGTATGGGAAAAGGGACCATGGCCGATGTCATGTAATTGAGCGGCACAGGTGAGAAGCGTCTTTTCTGTATCTTTCAAGGCAAGGATTTCAGCGATCTGAGATGCAATCATGGAACATCCTAACGAATGTTCAAACCTGGTATGATGGGCGCCAGGGAACACAAGATGAGCAAATCCGAGTTGTTTGATGTTATGGAGGCGTTGCACCTCTGGGGTTTCAAGCAGATCAACCAGACAGCCAGTTATTTTAATATCTCCATGAATTGGATCTCTAACGATTTTATGAGGTTCAACCATGTGTTTCCTAGGGCAGAAACGGAAAAAGAGTTGAAATAGTTTTGTTACTTTCACACCCTGCAGAGGAAGCTTTAATAAAAAGTCAAGGATGTGGTATCTCTACGATAAAAACAAAATGAATCATTAATGAGGTGTTCGTATTTCAAAAAAAATTTTGTTCTCTCTGGAGCAGTGCATCAAATGCCAGCAAACCAAAGAGCTACTTACAAATCGAGATGACGTGGAGATTATTACGTTTCCCCATGACTTGAATCAGTGGCGGGAAGAGGAGGTCACTTTGGCGAAAACCCATGACGTGTTCGAGGATCTTCAGAACACCGCACCGATTCTCTGGCTTGATGGTGAAAAGAAAATCGGGTATCTCAGAATCCGCAAATGGCTCCAAGACACACAAACGCAATAAAAAATGTTTTTTTTATCCATATTATTATCCATACAAATATTAATTAGGGGGATAATGGTACCCGACAACAATGGATGAGCTTGAGATAATTAAAAAGAAAAAACTTGAGCAACTCAAGAAACAGTATATGGACAGAGGTAAGACTATGGAAAATAAATGGCCTGACACCCCAATACACCTTTTAGATGCTGATATCGATGAGAACATACGGAAATTCCCAACCATCGTGATTGATTGCTGGGCCCCCTGGTGTGGTCCCTGCCGAATGATCGGACCAATCGTCGAAGAACTGGCAAAAGACATGCAAGGGAAAATCGTGTTTGGAAAGTTGAATGTGGACGAAAACCCGCAGACCTCGATGAAATACGGTATCATGAGTATTCCGACGATGCTAGTGTTTAAAAACGGTAAGCTGGTGGACCGGGTTGTCGGCGCGATGCCAAAGGAAATGCTTCTGCAGAAATTACGACCCTATCAATAACCTACCATCTGAGGATACAGAACGTGCAAATGAAAAAAATTCCTTTTCTTTTTGCTCTCCTTTTTCTGATTTTTTTCGTAATTTTCGCGGGTTGTACGGAAGAAGAAAATGAGACCGGCGATGACTTTTCGTTTGTAACGCTCGATGGTGAAACCAAGCACCTACACGATTATCATGGGAAGGTAGTGGTGCTTGATTGCATGGCGGTGAACTGCCAACCATGCGTGTATCAGATGTTTGAGTTAAAAAAGATTAAAGAAAATTATTCAAGCAATGATGTTGTTATTCTTTCTATTGATGTCTGGGTCTCGAATGGTGAAACTGCATCCATGCTTCAAGAGATGATTACGGCATTTGAAACCCAAGCGAATCTGACATTAAATTGGACGTTTGGCCTGGATGATTTGGAGGGAACCATCGAAAATAGTTATGCTTCCGAGGGTGTACCAGCCCTGTATATCTATGATAAAAAAGGAAATATTTATTACTCCCACATGGGTTATGAAACTTACGCGAATCTTTCAATAAAAATCGATGAAGCGCTTGTAAAAAATTAGAGGGAGACCTGAAAAATATGAAGAACCTAAGAAAAATCATACCAATCATCGTCGTCATAAGCATCGTTGGAGCCATTGCGAGTTCCGTGGCGGCAGCTGGGTTGTTAACCTTTGGGACCATGACGATTACCCCAACAGAACCCGCTGCGCTTTCGACGATAACCATCTCCATACCAATCAATGGGGAAGCACCAGCAGAAGTACGGGTGACTGTCGAGGAATGTAACGGAAACACCGGTGTGTGTTACCCAGATATCCAAAATGTCTCGATGTCTCTGAGCAGTCCAGGTAACTATGAAGCTGAGGTGACCTTGAAACATGCAGATGCGACTTATATTACCTGCCAGGTCCTCGCAAAAATAGATGGTGCATGGGAATCCTCTGCAAAGAAGAATGTCGATTTATCAGAATCTCCGAACGGAAACAACGGCGAAGACAATACGACCCCTGGTTTCGAAGCAGTGGTGTTTGTGATAGCCATCGGAATCAGTTTAATACTCATCAGTCGTTCGAGAGTTAAATGAAATTACAAATAAAACGATTAATCTCTCAGATTCTTCTTTTCTTTTCTGCGAACCTGGGATACCCGGGGTATCCGGGGTTAAAAACCGGTTTTTGTTATCCGTTTTTTTACTGCCAAGCCTGTCCTGCGGCAACCTCCGCCTGTCCGTTACGCGCATTGGAACAAAGTGTCGATAAAGGCAGCTTTGCCTGGAGATTGTTTTTCTTCCCACTTCTTATTATCGGAACGCTAGGGATATTGACGGGACGAGCAGTCTGCGCCTGGGCTTGTCCCATAGGATTGCTCCAACGAGGCACAGGCCGGGTCGCAAGAAAAGTAAAAAAAACCCCGCTTGCACGAAAACTTGGAAGTCATAAAGCAGAAAAATATCTCCGGTACACAAAATATGTTCTCCTCATGAGTTTAGTGTTTGTGACTTCCTATCTTATCGGATTTATTTTTACCGACATCTGCCCAGTTGGGTTTCTGACAGGAACAATACCTGTTCTCATTCTGAATCCAGGGAAATTCGTTCCAAACTTTTTTTTCCCAGTAGCATTGGTTATTTTTGTGTTGTTTCTTATCCTCATTTTTATTATCGAGCGAGGCTGGTGCCGGTATTTCTGCCCAGTCGGTGCACTACTGGCACCGTTTAACAAAATCAGTTTCCTGCACATCGCGGTGGACATAAAAAATTGCATTCATTGCAATGTCTGCTCGTATGAATGCCCTATGGGCATCGATATCCCAAACATGCATCGAGACCCGGAGTGCATTTTATGCGGCAAATGTGTCACGGCCTGTCCAAATCAACTCATCACTTTTGAGAGGAAAGGACGATGAAGAAATTCTTAGTGTTACAGATAGGTGCACTGGTCTTGGTTTCAGGTGCGCTTGGAGGGTTGGTTGCAGTTACTCCCGTGTATGACGAGGTACGATCCGGGATTGTGCTCGTTTTATGTTTAAGCTGCTTGAAGCTTGAGCCGAATACATTAGCGAATTTCACCTTCCAGACCGCGGATAACCAATCTCATGCAGGGTTTGTGTTGGAGAACCTCTCCCAGGGACCAGTCTTTTTACATTATAGTGGTGATGCCTGTGCAGGGTGTGATGTGATGTACCCAGTGATAAAAGACCTCTTTTCGATTGAGTTTGGAAAACAGGATATGTTCTCTTCCATCGTTGCCTTTGAGAATACATCCGTGCCATATATTTATGTCAACATCCATCATACCATCGATGAGTTGCGGAATGCTCAACCTATTTACGACAAAGACCATGTGGGGGGGATCCCGATGTTTACCATCGTGACGTTAGGCTACGACAATGGGGATGTGAAACCGAAGTATACCACGTTGTATGGGACCTTGGCGACCTATGGCTGTGACACCGATGCGCAACGTCTGGTGTTTCTCCAACAGCTCCTCAGACAAAGCATTGAGATGTACAATCAAAACAAAGAAGGGTATCATCATCACTAAGAAAATATAAGAAAAAGAAAAAAAGCGAATACAGTATTTTCCTTAAATCTCACCGGTCATTATTTTCTGCCGGAGGATTTCGAATTGCGCTCGTGTTAACGTGCACAGGTTGTTTTTTTCGCCGATAATCACTTTATCTTTCTGCACATCCACCACTGGACATTTCGGAGGGGTGCAGACTCCATCATCACACAAGACTACTTTCATATTATCCCTCGAATAATTTATGCTTAGATGACTATTAGGTTGTACTCGTTTAAATACCTTTCGAAGAATCGAAGGGAAAAAAATGAACGCTCAGAGGTAGCGGGAGATGGTATATTTCGATGTATCTACTTTCGAGATGATTCTTGGACCTTGCGAGGTATCAACCGTGGCAACTTCTGTGACGGACACCTGCACCGCAGGTCCTACTTTTTCTTCGAAACTACGTTTGATAAACTGAAAAATGTCTTCGATGGAAGGCCCGATCGTCCGGAGTGCCTCATCGATTACCACCTGGATCTCAACAGTCGTGAGATCATGTTGGATAATCTTCGTGTTCTTCACCTTGTTCGTTTTTAATTCATACAGGATTCTACTTGAGATTTCTGCGAACGAGGCGGGAAGCATGACCGTTCCATTAGGGAGGTACAACGCCAGGTCATTGCGCCCATACACCTTTTCGATGAGAGCGCCTGCTTTCCCACATGAGCAGGTCGTGGTCAGCGGAGCGACAATATCGTTGATGGCGGTATAACGGAGAATTGGTGTCCCGTTTCCATAGAGTTTTGTGATAATCATCTCTCCTGCCTCACCAGAACCCACGGGTTGACCGCCTCGGTGGAACTCGGCGTACACCAGGTCAGACATGACATGGTAACTGCCCTGCTTACATTGAAGAGCAATGAGCCCTGACTCGGTTGCCCCATACACCTCAAAGACCTTCGCATGAAACTGCTTTTCGATAAATGATTTCAGAAACGGATTCAGAACTGTTCCTGTGGTGGCGATGAATTCAGGGGCGATATTCTTCCCAACGCCTGTTTCCTTGAGAAGGGCGAGATGACCAATCATGCCAACGTACCCCCCGATGAAATCAGGGTGAAACTCATCAAGTGCAGAAGCGACCTGTTTCGGGTCATCGTTCGTATTCAACCAGAGAATATTCCGAGACAAGCGAGACAAACGAAAACGAGGCTGCAATCCTCTCGTGACGTACCCGCTTTCTGCGGTATGAGACGCGAAATCGCCAATGATTGCGATCTTGTTCTTCCACACGTTCAGCCCATACTCACGCAACGCCCGCATGTATGCAAAAAGACCCATGACGATGTCCAACATATCCACATACAAGGGCAGAATTTTTCCGCTCGTTCCTGAGGTAGAAACCTCAATTAACGACTCTTTGTTCACCCTCGAAGAGATAATACCATTAGGGTAATAGCGTTTGAAATCGTCTTTTGTCACCAAGGGTAGTTTTCCAAGATCAGCGATACCAGCAACAGCAGCCGGATGAACACCCGCCTCCTTGAACTTTTCATGATAGAGCGGGACCGTATCAGCAAACCGGACCAGCCGTCGAAGTTGCTTGTCTTGATACCGTCGTAGTGCCTCTTCACTGATTCTGTCTAATCGGTCGACATCAATGAGATATCGTTTCAGAATCTTCCCAAGAAACACAGGGTTATAGAATGGGTTCATACAGCTCGCAAAATCGACCGGAGATAGGTACAATTCCTTAAATAGCTGTCTCTTAATTCTCCAAAGACGAGCAATGAACATACTGATTGTAGAGACGGTCTGGATGGGAGGCGCACCGTATACCTTTCTTCAGAAAACCCTCCTCACCACATTTTCCATCATTCCAACCTTGCAGGCACGGGAGTTGGCCGCCATCACCCCAAAACACCACACGGTAACTGTGCTGAACGAACGATACGCGAAGATCTCCTATGAGACCAAATACGACGTGGTTCTCATCACCTTTGTCACCTCGACCGCTCCCCGAGCCTATATGATTGCGGATACGTTCAGAAAAAAAGGAATCCCGGTCGTCCTCAGCGGGTTTCATGCATCTGGTCTTCCTGATGAGGCCAAACAACATGCAGACAGTGTCCTTATCGGTAGAAATGAATCTGCCTGGCTTACCGTACTACGAGACATCGAACAAAAGCGTCTCCAACCGTTTTATCACGCACCACCCTACAACCCCTCTGTAATTTTGCCTGCATCCCAGGTCAGACTCCCAGGGTTTATGATGATCGGTGCACTAGAGGCAACTCGAGGATGCCCCTACCAGTGTGAATTCTGCCCCGAGACTAACATTGAAGGAGGAGCAGTCTATTTTAAACGACCGATACCCGAGGTTATTGCAGAAATAAAAAGAATTCCTCAGAAAACCCTCATGTTCTATGACACATCACTGACGATTGATCCTGATTACACGAAGGAATTATTCAAAAAAATGAAAGGATTAAAGAAAAAATTTTTCTGCAATGGGAACGTCGATGTTCTCGCTCAGGACAAAGAACTTATCCGACTCTCCAAAGAAGCGGGATGTCTGGCATGGCTTGTCGGATTTGAATCGTTTTGTCAAACCACGTTGAACCAGATAGGGAAAACAACGAACACCGTGCGGGAGTACGCCCAGGCAGTCAAGAATATCCATTCTCAGAAGATGGTGGTGATTGGGGATTTCATCTTCGGTTTTGATACTGATACCCCGGAGGTGTTTGACAAAACACCCTCCTTGATACGATATCTTGAAATCGACGTTGCTGATTTTTCGATTCTCACCCCGTTTCCAGGGACACCTTTGTTTAAAAAATTGGATACTCAAGGAAGAATCCTCACAAAAGACTGGAAGTTCTACAATATGGGGCATGCCGTATTTCAGCCTACTCACATGACCCCCAAGGAACTCGAGGAAGGAGTCCAAAGAGTCTCCCGTGAGTATTATAGTACACTAATGACCATAAAACGCGTTGTGAGAAGTCTGCGATGGGGAGTTCCATCGTTTTTTGTTGCACTGACACGAAACCTAATAGCGATGAGACGCGGACGATGATTGTTTGAATGAAACACCACTGATACCTTATGTTTCGCTATAATGTCTTAACGGAGCGATCTCGCATAATACAGCATACGGAGAAGGGTAAAATCCTGTGTTCTAACGGATCGATAGAACTGTCGTACCAGGTAGTTCGGTCGTAAATAGAATTTGATTAGTGAGTTTCGTTGAAACGTCTTCAAATCCTCATAGGGCAAATTCCCCAGGCCCCTGGAAGAATCCGAAGGAATCGAATACCCATCATCAAGGGAAATCTTCCCTGCCTGACAGGCTTCATTCCATAGATCAGAACGAAAATTGTATTGTAAAATGGTAAAAGACACCAGGTCCAGCGGCAGTGCATACGCAAAACGAATCGTACGTTCCAAATGCTGTATCGTTTCTATAGGCGCCCCAATGATAAAGTTACCAACCGTTAAAAAATCCATTTGATGACTGAGTCGTACTGCTTTCCTCACTTGATCAAGGGTAATTCCTTTTCGGTAGTAGTCAAGCACATCCTGATTTCCTGATTCGATTCCAAAGTTAATTGCTTTAACTCCTGCTTTTTTCATCTTTTTATACAGCTCTTCATCCGCAGTATCAACCCGGGCACCTTGGATGACGATATCAAGGTTCATTCCTTGGGAAATAATCTGATCCAAGATCTCAACAACTCTTTTTTTATCCGTGAGAAAATTATCGTCAACCATCATCACCGAGCCATACTCATCGTTTATTTCCGCTAGTTCGCTGACGATGTTTTCAACGGATCGTTTGCGAAAGTTGTTCATCCCGACAATGTGACGGGTGCAGAAACGG